>JBBTXM010000019.1:0-3190 GCA_038062255.1 Patescibacteria group bacterium | reverse complement strand
CGCCAAAGTTGAAAAAGCCTTTTACAGTATGCCTGACGGCAGAAAAGTAAATAAATCCAAGGTGGTGGAAAAACAGTTGCGTCCGGTTGTAAAATTTAAAAAGAAAGACGCCGACCAGACTCATGTGCGAATCGCGGTCCGAGCTTACGATTTTTATGACGAGCTCCGATTTCCGCTTATGATTTTGCAAACGATTTTGGGGGGAAACTCCTCGAGCAGGCTTTGGACGGAAATCCGCGAAAAACTCGGACTTACATATTACGTTAGCGCCAGCGCTGAGCAGTATACCGATACGGGCTATATGGTCGCCGGAGCAGGAGTCCCTCATGGTACTTTGCCGAAGGTTGTAAAGAAAATAGTCCAGATTTTTAAAGACATCAAAACCAAAGGCGTTACCGATGCCGAGCTGAAACTGGCAAAAGAATTTATTGCCGGTTCTATGCCTTTGGCATTTGAATCAACAGATGAAGTGGCGACTTACTTGGCATCTCAAGAACTCTTTTACGGAAAAGTGATGTTGCCCGAAGAAATTCTATCAAAAGTTGAAAAAGTTACCAGGAGCGAGGTCAACGCTGTTGCGAAAGACATTTTTAAGCCCTCGAAAATAAATATGGCCGCTATCGGTCCGCACGACGACACAAAAATTTACGAGAAAATTTTAAATAATTTATGATACCAGGAGATAAAAAAATAATTGATATTTCTTTTTGGACGATGGTAAAGGCCACTATTATAGTGGTTTTGGTGGCCGGGTTTTGGTATCTGAAAGATGTTTTGGTAATGGTGCTTTTGGCTATTGTGATAGCCTCCGCGATTGAACCTGCGGCGAGATGGTTCGAAAAATACAAAATTCCGCGCGTTTGGGGGGTTATTATAGTGTATTTTTTGACACTCTCTGTTTTATTTTCGGTATTTTATTTTTTAGTTCCCCCTCTTTTGGGAGATGTCTTGGATTTTGCCACTTCTTTGCCGGAGTTGATAGAACAAGGCTTTAGCCCGCAGAGTCCTTTGTTTTCATTTTTTCCATCTTTGCCAGGCGCTTTAAAGGAAGCGATTCGCGATTTTGCGCTTGGGCTTCAAAGGTACATTCCGGAGCTTACAACTGGCGCTATTTCCACGACCTCGACTATTTTCGGTGAAGTATTTTCTGTTGTTTTGATGGGGGTGATATCTTTTTATCTTGCGGTGCAGGAAAAGGGGATAGAAAACTTTTTGCGGATAGTGACCCCTCTCCAGCACGAGGAATACATTTTGGGCCTTTGGCGCAGGTCGCAAAACAAAATAGGCCGGTGGCTCCAGGGCCAGCTTTTGTTGGGGCTTTTGGTAGGAATTTTTGTATTTTTGGGACTAACGATTTTGGGTGTAAAATATGCTCTTTCGCTTGCTATCCTTTCCGGGATATTTGAAATAATTCCCGTGTTTGGACCGGTAATGGCGGCTATCCCCGCAGTGGCAATCGCGTTGCTTCAAAGTCCGGTTTTGGGGCTTTCAACTCTTGGGCTTTATGTTATAGTTCAGCAGTTTGAAAATCATTTGATTTATCCCTTGGTTGTGCGTAAAACTGTTGGTGTTCCGCCACTTTTGGTAATCATTGCGATAATTGTTGGAGGAAAATTGGCCGGTATTTATGGAATAATACTTTCGGTTCCGCTTGCCGCCGTTTTGATAGAATTTTTAAACGACCTTGCGGAGCGCAAGCGAAAAATGCAATCCTGGAAGAATGAAGGATAAATTTTACATTACAACCTCAATTCCTTATTTGAACGGGGCGCCGCATTTGGGGTTTGCGCTTGAAGCCGTGCAAGCGGATATTTTGGCCAGGTACAACAGGCTTTTGGAAAAAGATGTTTTTTTTCTTTCCGGTTCGGACGAACATGGAGCGACAGTAGTCCGCGCCGCGGAAAAAGCCGGCAAGAATCCCAAAGAATTCGTAGACGAGCAAGTTTTGAAGTTTTTGGGGCTTTTGGAAAAATTGGGAATTTCAAACGATGATTTTATAAGGACTTCCGACCAAGTAAGGCATTGGCCCGGCGCGCAAGAACTTTGGAAAAAAATGGAAAGCGCCGGAGATTTATACAAAGGTTTTTATAATGGGCTTTATTGCGTGGGGCACGAGGCTTTTATTACCGAAAAAGATTTGGAGGACGGAAAATGCAAACTGCACAAAAAAGAACCCGAAAAAATCGAAGAAGAAAATTATTTTTTCAAACTTTCCAAGTACGCCGGCAAAGTTAAGAATCTAATAGAAAAAGGAGAACTTACAATTTTGCCGGAATTCCGCAAAAATGAAATGTTGAATATACTTGGTTCGGCTGAAGACATAAGTTTTTCGCGCCCGTCAAAGGATTTATCTTGGGGTATTCCGGTGCCGGGAGACGCAACGCAGACAATGTATGTATGGTGCGACGCGTTGTCTAACTATATAACCGCAAACCCATCTCGGTGGCCCGCAGATATCCATGTTATTGGAAAAGATATCATAAAATTCCACGCCGTTTTTTGGCCTGCGATGCTTTTGTCGGCAGGGCTTCCGCTCCCAAAAACTATTTTTGTGCACGGGTTTATCAATCTCAAAGGAGAAAAGATGTCCAAAACTGTTGGCAATGTTGTTGACCCGTTTCCGCTGATTGAAAAATACGGAAAAGACGCCGTTAGATTTTATTTGGCGCACGAAGTTTCCGCCTTTGGCGACAGCGACTATTCGGAGGAACATTTCCACGATGTTTACGAAGGGCTTTTGGTGAGCCGTTTGGGGAATCTTGTGAGCAGGGTGGCAAAAATGATAGAAAACGCTGACGGAGTTGTAAAAAACGGCGCAGACGAGCTTGGTTTAGGCGAAATTAAAAATAGATACCATGAAATAATGAAAAAGTACGAAATTGGAGAAGCGATAAAAATTGTCTGGGCTTTGATTCAAAAACTCGACGAACATATTGAAAAAAACAAAATTTACAAATTGGTGAAGGAAAATCCGGAAAAAGCCAAAATGATGCTGGGCGGATTATCGGACGCGCTTGAAGAGATTTCAACAATGCTACAGCCCTTTATGCCCGAAACTTCAGAAAAAATTATTTTTGCCCTAAAAAACCCAGAAAAACGAATTCACTTATTTCCGCGGATAGAAAAATGATACCGAAATTTTTTGATGTACATACGCATACCCAGGACTCGCCTTACGAAAGCGACCGTG
>JBBTXM010000018.1:0-2975 GCA_038062255.1 Patescibacteria group bacterium | reverse complement strand
CTTTGGTTGAAAAATCTCTTTTTGAAAGCGCGGTCAATGTTCGCGCAAAAGCTCAAGCGCCATACTCGCACTACACCGTTGGAGCTTCTGTGCTGGCACATCATGGGGGCGGGGGAAAAATTTTTTCTGGGTGCAATGTGGAACGATGCACCTGGACCCAAACAACTCACGCCGAACAAAATGCCATTGATTCAATGATTGCGAGTTTGGGACCCTGGAATATTTTAAAAATTTTCATCGTTGGCGCGCCAGAGCACGAAAGTATCGGTTTTGATGACGGGGTCGTTGAAACTGTTCCGCAGATTGAAAATACTCCAGTACCATGCGGGCACTGTTTGCAGATTATTTGGGAAAATTGCGGAGGAAATCCGAACGTTGAAATTTTATCTGCCGTGGGCGATGGTTGGGTGTCAAAAACCACTATTGGCGATGCGTTTCCGATGCGGTTTGGTCCAAAAGATTTGGGAGTGAAATATAATTTCGAGCATTAAAAGTTTTAAATAGCCGTCATTGACGGCTATTTTATTTTTTGTTAAACTCTTTCGTATTGTGCCGACAATCAATCAATTGGTAAAAAAGGGAAGAAAAAGAATCGGATACAAGTCCAAGGCGGTTGCTTTGAGACGCGGTTTTAATGTTTTAAAAAATAGGCCGACTTTTTCTCCATCTCCATTTAAAAGAGGAGTTTGCCTTTCGGTAAAAACAATGACTCCCAAAAAACCAAACTCCGCCTTGCGAAAAGTGGCGCGTGTCCGCCTAACTAATGGAATGGAAGTAACAGCCTATATCCCCGGAGAAGGACACACCTTGCAGGAACACTCTGTTGTAGTTCTTCGCGGAGGAAGAGTAAAGGATTTACCGGGGGTTCGCTACCACATAGTTCGCGGAGTGTTGGACACCACTGGGGTTGAGAACCGCAAGCAGCAGCGCAGCAAATACGGAGCCAAGCGCCCAAAATCTTAATTTAAATTTTATTATTTATGCGAAGAAAGAAAAATATAAAAAGAGAAGTAAGGCCTGATCCTATTTATGGGTCTGTTTTGGTGTCGCAATTTACCAACGCCTTGATGTACGGAGGCAAAAAGTCCACGGCTTACAAGGTTTTGGTGGACATGCTCGAGGAAATCAAAAAAGCCAAAAAAGGTGAAAACCCGGTAACCGCTTTGGAAACAGCTATTAATAACGTCGCTCCAGCTTTGGAGATACGCTCAAGGAGGGTAGGAGGGGCTACTTATCAAGTGCCTCACGAAGTAAGCCCCAAAAGACGTTTATCGCTTGCGTTCCGGTGGATTATTTTGGCCTCTCGTTCAAAAAAAGGAAAACCGATGAGCCAAAAGCTTGCGGAAGAAATTCTTTTGGCGCTCAAAAATGAAGGTTCAGCCATTAAAAAGAAGCTCGATACTCATAGAATGGCGGAAGCAAACAAAGCATTCGCGCATTTTGCCTGGTAAAATAATTTTATGAGAGACTATCCGATTGAGAAGACTCGAAATATCGGCATTATTGCCCACATTGACGCTGGAAAAACCACTGTTTCCGAGCGTATTTTGTTTTACACTGGAGTATCGCACAAAATAGGCGAGGTTCACGAAGGAGCCGCGATTATGGATTGGATGGAGCAGGAAAGAGAGCGGGGAATTACAATTACTTCAGCTGCCACAACTTGTTTTTGGAAACCAACATACCTGCCTCGCCGAAGCGAGAGCGAGGCGGGCAACGGCGACAAACATCGCATAAATATTATTGATACTCCCGGGCACGTGGATTTTACCGCTGAGGTGGAGCGTTCGCTTAGGGTTTTGGATGGTGGAGTGGTTGTTTTTGACGGAGTATCCGGAGTTGAACCGCAATCCGAAACGGTGTGGAGACAAGCTGATAAATATAATGTTCCCAGGGTTTGTTTTATAAACAAGCTCGACAGAATGGGGGCCAGTTTCGAAGGAAGCCTTAAATCTATTTGGGAGAGGTTAACCCCAAACGCGGTGGCGCTTACGATTCCGGTGGGGCTTGAGGGAGAGCACAGGGGGCTTATTGATTTAATGAGAATGAAATTCATAAGATTCGACGGCGAGCACGGAGAAAAAGTGGTCATCGAAGACATTCCTGAAGACAAAAAGAAAGAAGCCGAAGAGTGGAGAGCAAAAATGGTAGAAAAAATTGCCGAACAAGATGAAGGATTAACCCAAAAATACTTGGAGGGAAAAGAAATTTCTGAAAGCGAACTAAAATCCGTATTGAGAAAGGCAACAATAAATTACGCTTTGGTGCCGGTTTTTTGCGGTTCGGCTCTAAAAAATAAAGGAGTGCAAATGGTTTTGGACGGGGTTATCGATTACCTTCCAAGCCCGGCAGACCTTCCTTCGATAAAAGGAACGGATCCCAAGACAGAAGCAGAAATAACGCGCGAAGCCAAAGACGAAGCTCCTTTTTCCGCTCTTGCGTTCAAGCTTCAAACCGATCCTTTTGTGGGCCAGCTTACGTATTTTAGAGTTTATTCCGGAACTCTAAATTCCGGTTCGTATATTTTAAACTCAAGCACGGGCGACAAAGAGAGGGTTGGAAGAATTTTGCAAATGCACGCAAACCACCGCGAGGAAGTTAAAGAAATTTTTGCCGGAGGAATCGGGGCGATAGTCGGCCTCAAAAGCACCAAGACCGGCGATACTCTTTGCGACCCGGAAAACCCAATAGTTTTGGAAAAGATTATATTCCCAGAGCCGGTTGTATCTCTCAAAATTGAGCCGAAAACAAAAGCTGACCAGGAAAAAATGGGAATCGCTTTGCACAAACTTTCCGAAGAAGACCCAACCTTCAGGATAAAGAGCAACGAAGAAACTCTGGAAACCATAATTTCCGGAATGGGAGAATTGCATTTGGAAATTTTGGTAGACAGAATGAGGCGAGAGTTCAAAGTAGAGGCGAATGTCGGCAGTCCGCAGGTCGCGTACAAAGAAACCGTCAAAAAGAAAGCGGAA
>JBBTXM010000017.1:0-9102 GCA_038062255.1 Patescibacteria group bacterium | reverse complement strand
ATATGAAAACCAAATACATTTTCGGTTTATTGGCAGTTTTTGCTTTCGCCTTTGCGTTTGAAGCAAACGCCGGCCCGCTTAGACTCGCGCTAGGCGAGGCTAGAGTCTTTCAGTTTTCTGAAACAGACCCAAAGTATCTTCAGGCGCTTTCTATTGCGGCGGCGCAAGAGGCGCAGGAAGAAGTTGATGTAGAAAAGAAACTGGAGCTAGATGAAGATTTGAAGCCGGAAGATTTTGGCCTAACGGACATAGGAATTTTGCCCACAAACCCATTTTATTTTGTAAAGGACATTCGCCGAGGAGTGGGTTCTTTGTTTACGCGCGATCCTGGAAAAAAAGCGGAACTCAAGCTTAGATATGCTGCCGAAAAATTGCTTGAGGCAAAAAAGGTGGCCCAAAAAGAGGGCGCAAGCGATGAAGACAAAGAATATGCTATTGAGAATTTTAGACATGAGCTTGATGAAGTAAAACATAGGATTGGTATTGCTTCGGAAGCTTTGGATGATGAAAAAGCTATAGAACTATCTAAAAAAGTGCTGGACGCCACTTTTAAATATGGAAAATCCTTGGGAAATATTGAAAAAAACGTTTCTCCGGAGCTTTTTGATTTTGTAAAGAAGGCCAAAGACGCTTCTTCGGAGGCGCTGGCGTCTACTTTTAAATTGGCAGAACCGGAAGTTGTTTCTAACCAGCTTGTTGAGGTTTTAGACAAACAGGGGGGTTCGGAATTTAAGGATTTTAAAAATTTGGAGGTTCTAAAAGAAGTAGAAGGAAAGGTGTCGGAAAATGCCAAAGAAGCCATTAAAACAGCGCAGGATAATGCGCTTAACCGGCTTCAGGCGGAACTTGAAAAATTCGAAGCCACTAAAAACTCTATTTTTGAAGAATTCGTAAAAGAATCTGGAGGAAGTGAAATAAGACATCTTGAGATTATTAATGAGCTTGAAGCTCGCCCTATTTCAAAAGGTTTACGAGAAGTAATTTCTGACGCCAAAGAACACGTGTTTTCAAAAGCAGAAACTCGTTTAAATGGCCTATCTCAAGAAAATAAGGAAAGATTTGTAGAGCATCTTGGAGAGGGTAATCTTGAGGATTTCAGAATTTTGCGCGAACTCCAAAATAATATTGATTCCGGGGTTGTTTCCGGCATTTCTAATGTAGCTTCTCGAGCCGAAGAAGAGTTTGTAAAAAAAATAGAATCAACTGGACAAAACGAAACCCAAAAAAGAGAATTTTTAGGATCAATTGAGCGTTTTCACGATGCCAAATCAATTTCTGTACTTAATGAAATAGAAAAACTAATTCCTAACGACAAGAAAAATATCTTCGCCGAGCTTAAAAATAAAGCTGCCCAAGAAATCCGCAATGATGTAAATAGGGCCGCGAATTCTTCGCAGAGGCAATATGTTTATGACGCTCTTGCTGGAGACCATCCGGAAGAATTCGCGGCATTAGATGAGTTTGGAAGCGATGTAAACGCGCCGTTTGATATAAGTTCTTTTATAGAGAGGATCAAAAGCGCGCAATACGGAATTATGCAGAATAAAATTGAAAATATTACCGATAAAGACCGTCTTGCAAAATATGAAAAAGAATTTAGGAACGATGTTCCAGATTACGCGTCATTCCGCAGAGTTTTTGAACAGCGAAGAGTTATTTTTGACTCGCCAGAGAAAGCTTTAAAAAAGATAGAAGAAGCGGAAAAGGCGCTTGCTGAATTTAGGGGTGTAAGATCTTCTTTGCCGTATGATACTGCCTACAAAGGCGGAGAATTTGACCAGATGTTGCGCGATATAGAGGGCATATTGGCCCATGCCGAGAGAAAACTGGAAACAGCGCGTACAGTCCTAAGCTATGATGATATCGGCAGAGCCTTTGGAGAGGCTCAATCTGCCGAAAACATAGCGCGCGATGGAATTGCCTTGGCTCAAAAATACAAATCAGGAGTTAAGGAAACAAAATGCCCATTTTACTATCCTCCTTCTTCAAACTTCTGTCCCAACGGCGTTGTAATCCACCAGACAGATCAAAACGGCTGTCCATTGCCTCCAAGATGTGAAATTAGAGAATCTCAAGAATGTCCATTTATTAACTACTCTGCTCAATCGGCTTGTCCTTCAGGCACCCACAGAGAAGCATTCAAAGATGAAAAGGGATGTTATGCGTTGGGCAAATGTGTTCCGGACAGAGTTACTTGCCAAGCATATTTTGAAGGATATGTTTTTGATAAACTCGCAAACAGTTGTAAAAAAGAAAGTTCCAGCGGTTGCAGCGATCCGTTCACATACCGCACTTTGGACGAATGTACGAAGGCGCATTCAAGGGTAAATGTTTGCCCCGCTTTGCCAACGGTAGAAAGTTGTCCTGCAGGAGAAAGGAAGATAATAACTTACAGCTCTCCGGAGTGCGGTGTTTATTATGGTTGCGAAAAAGATACAACAACTGGAAAAAATTGGATAGAACATATTTGGAATTTCATTGATGGGACAGAACGGTCAATGATTTTAAATAGAACCGATTCAGAGTATACCTCTTTCATCAAAGGAATTCACTCGCAATGCGAGAAGATATCAAAAAACAGGTTTGTGTGGAAGGCTGGCGCTGGCAACGATGCTCCGGAAAATTGGCAGAATTTTGGAATTCCTGATTGTTCTGGTTCTGTCGTAGCATGCAACAACAACGGCGTTTGTGATGCAAACGAATATTACAACACTTGCGCGTCTGATTGCGGGTCCGCTCCGGCCGGCTCTTGTTCGGCAAAAACCGATTCGGCATCGTGTACTGCGACGTCTGGTTGTACGTGGGCGGGAACATATTGTTATTACGGTTCTTCGGGGGGAGAATCATCTTGCAATAACGATGGCAAATGTAGCGGAAGCGAAAGTAATTTCTCTTGTCCCAAGGATTGCCCGGCTTTAGGTAATGGATGCTATGGAAATGCATCCAAAGATCCTTGCGTATCCGCTGGATGCAATTGGTCCCCCGGAGATTCTGTAACAAAGTCGTATTGCGAACCGCTGGCGTCTGGCAAATACTGCGGCAACGGCGCCTGTGAAGTTGGAGAGACGTTTGAATCTTGTGCGGGTGATTGCAAAGGTTTTACGGGTGCTTGTTATGCTTATGGCACAGAATCTACGTGTAAAAGCTCCGGGTGTACATGGTACGCAAAAGAAACGCATAGCGATGGTCCGCATTGCGATAATGCTGCGCATGGGCAAACTGGCGGTGGCGGAGGCGATACCAGCAAATGCGTATATACAACAGAATCTACTTGCAATGCAAATACTGTATGTGCGTGGGTGGCTGGTTTTGGATGCGGAGCAAGGGCGCAGTGTAATGATAAAACAGACAACGACAATGATGGAAAAATCGATATGGCGGATTCAGGGTGTTCAGATAATTTTGATAATGACGAGTTTGGAGGCGTTTCCCCCATTCTTTACGAAGATTCGGCCAGTCTTTGCTCCGATGGTATAGACAACGACAAAGACGGATTTACAGACCTTGCCGATCCAAGTTGTTCTGCGTTTACGACTACCGGCACAACGCAGTGTTCAGATGGCAAAGATAATGACGGAGACGGTCAAGTGGATTATCCTGCGGATACAGGATGTTACGGAAAAGAAGATAATGATGAAACTATACCTACTACAACCACTGGTGGAGGGGGGTGCGGGACTTATGTGACATCTGCCACATGTGAAGCGAATACGGCCTGCGATTGGTTTGGATCTTCATGTGGACCGACTGCTTATACAGGCGCCTGCGGCAATCATACTTGTGATACTGGAGAGACAAGCGCCAGCTGTCCGATTGATTGTGGCGGTTCAACGACATCTTGCGTTTCTTGCCCTTCCCCTGGCACAGGTTGCTGGTACGAAGGAGGATCTTGTTCAACTTGCGGTACGGTAAAGTGTTCAACAACTACCACAACAACAACAACCACTTGTCCCAGCGGCCAATACTGGACTGGAACAGCTTGCGCAATAAATCCATCTACTACCACAACAACATGTTCCACTGGCCAATATTGGGACGGCACAGCTTGTGTGGCGAATACCACAACAACAGCCACCACTTGTCCCACTGGCCAATACTGGACAGGGACCGCTTGCGCAATAAATCCATAACGATATTTGTGAATGGAAAAAGCCCGCGCTATGCGCGGGCTTTTTGGCTTTGTTCTTTTTTTCCGAGCAAAATTGCTTTGGCTTGGGCTTTTGCGTCGTACCACTCGTTTTTTTTGACCCTGGCCTCGGGGATACGCAAGACTTCCTTAACTTCCTTCCCAACAAGGCGGAATGTTATGATGCAATTGCGAAAATCGTAGTCGATTTCATCTCTATCGCTGCGGATGTTCAATATCTTGGGCATTTAAACCTCCTTATTTAAGTTTATCATAAAATTTATAAAATGTCAATACTCACAAAAAAATTTTTTGAGCGTCCTACGCTTAAAGTCGCCCAAGAGCTTTTGGGAAAATTTTTGTTCAGAAGAATCGGCGGTAAAAAATTTTTCTTTGCGATTACTGAAGTTGAGGCTTATGACGGGTTTTTGGATAAAGCCTCGCACGCGCACAAAGGAAAGACCGCGCGAAACACTCCAATGTTCGGAGAAGCGGGGATTTGGTATGTTTATTTAGTTTACGGAATGCATAATATGCTGAATATTGTAACCGGGCCAAAGAATTATCCTGCGGCGGTTTTGATAAGAGTAATCAAACCACTTAGCAACTCGGTTGCTAAGTTAAATGGCCCGGCGAAATTGACAAAATTTTTGGGTATTGATAAAAAATTCAACAAAAAACCTGCTACTCGCGCGGCAGGTTTGTGGATTGAGGACAAGGGTGTTAAAATAAAAAAGTCGCAGATTAAAGCCTCTCCACGAATCGGCGTAAATTATGCCGGAGAATGGAAAGATAAAAATTACAGGTTTTATTTATGATAGATTTACATCTACATTCAACTTATTCCGACGGGAAATTGAAACCGGTCGAAGTTGCCAAAAAATTGGTTGCGGCGAGGGTGAAAATTGCCTCTTTAACAGATCATGATACCATTGACGGAACCTTAAAATTTAACAAGGCGTTAAAAAAGTTTGGAATTATTCCCATCAATGGAGTTGAGATTACTGCTTATCAGGATAAGATAGGGCTGCACATTTTGGGATTAGGGATTGATATAAAAAATAAATTATTACTAAAAATTTTTGCAAGACAAGCAAAGGAAAGAAAAAGAAGTTTTATAAAAACGATAAAACTTTTTGAAAAAGCAAGGTTTATAATAAATCAAAATAAGCTATCACGCTTAAAAAAATTGAAAATATTATCTAAACCGCATATTTTCGATTTAATTTTCAGTTCTTCCAAAAATCGAGAGTTGCTTGAAAGCAAATTTGGGTTTAGTAGTCATTTTGTTCCTAATCGTCTTCCCCAAAGTATTTTTATTGATATGTTTATGAGTCTTCCTGGACAAATTGCTTTTGTTGAGAAAGGCGGAATTAGTTGCAGAGAAGCGATAAAAGCGATACACAAAGCTGGGGGCTTGGTTGTTTTGGCGCATCCAGGAATTGAAATAGAATTCGGCAAAAATAAAGGAAAAATTCTAAAAATGATAAAAAAACTTATTAAATTCGGTATTGACGGTATCGAGTCTTTTTCTGTTGCGCTAGCTAAAAGAAAAAAAATAAGTTATTTCCACAAAATTGCAAAAAAGTACAAATTAATTGAAACTGTGGGCTCGGATGACCACGATGGTTCCAGAATTGGAACGGTCAAAATTAATCAAACAATAAAAAAACAGCTGATAAAAATTTTTGAAAACAAAAAGCACCTCGCGGTGCTTTAAAATGTTTCAACAACCACTGGAATTTTTCCGCCTTTTTCCGAGATGCGTAAATTGGCTTGCCCGTCTATTAACCTGTGCCCAACCCAGCGCCGGTCTATTTTATCCAAAATAAGTGCTCTATACATAAATTTGCGCCATTCCTCGTCGGAAAGCAATTCTAACCCCCAAAAATGGTATGACCGCCCACTATTTAAAATGGCGGCGTGTTCTATTCCCAAACCCAAAGAAATTTCTTTTATTTTTTCTATCCCATTTTCATCCACTGGAATATCAAGATCCAAAAGAGGGACATGAAATATGCCGTTTTTTGTTTTAACTTTGGAAATAGCTTTTAATGCTTCGTGAACTCGTATTTTTTCGTCTTTTTCTTCCACGTAGCTTGCTATTTCTGTGATATCCAAATCAATTTCTTGCAGATTGTTTAAGGCCTGAAAAACAAAATTAAAGTCTTCTGGCTTTTGTATGAAAATAGACGGTTCCATAAAATCCGGGGGTATGCTGTAGAGCTTTTACGACGCTTCGTTGTGCTTTGGGGTTGAGTTTCTTTGCTTCATCGAAATGCGGTTTTTCTTCGCACCGATATTTTACCACCTCGGCCAGCTTCAGTTCGTAGAACTCAAATATGCTTCTAAAAACATTTACAGCCAGCAGCACATTTGATTTAACATGGTCAACAAGTTCCTGTGATTGAATTTTCATTGTCAAAAAACCCCCGCAAAGTAATCTTATGACAATATAGCGACAGATATTCTTTCGCACAAGTGGAAAACTTTAGTTATTTGGGTTAAAAGTAAAACATGCCGGAATTGCCAGAAGTTTATACGATGGCCGAGGGGTTGCGAACCCTAATCGGTAAAAAAATATCAAGTGTTTGGGCTGATAAACCCAATATTTTGCGCGTTGTCAAGAAATCCAAGGGCAGAAAAATTACCGGAGTCGAAAGAGTTGGAAAAAACATAATTTTGACTCTGGATAATAGTTTTGCAATGCTGTTGCACCCCAAAATGACCGGGAGGTTTTTACTAAATCAAAACGATAAATACGAACGAATAGTTTTCAGGTTTGGCGGAGGAGACTTTTTGACGTTTTCTGACAAAAGAAGATTTGCGCGAGTTGACTTTAAGATGAAAGACGCGATGCGAAGCGAGCTTTCAGCGCTTGGGCCGGATGCGCTTAGTGTCCCGTTTAATGATTTTAAAAATATAATTCTTTCTAAGAAAGCTCGGATTAAACAAACTCTTTTAAATCAAAACTCTATCGCCGGAATAGGAAATATTTATGGAGACGAGATTTTGTGGAAGGCCAAAGTTCATCCGGAAAGGCTTGCGAACTCCCTTTCGGAACTGGAAATCAAAAAAATTTTCCAATCAATGGGTTTTATCCTCAAAAAATCAATAAAGCTCCGCGGAGTTTCGATACAGGATTACCGCGACATATTCGGCAGGATGGGGGAGTACCAAAATCACCGCCTAGTTTACGGCAGAGGCGGAAAAAAATGCAAAAGATGCGGTTCCTCGATACAAAAAATAAAACTAGCCCAGCGCTCCGCCCACTTTTGCCCTAAATGCCAAGTTCTATAAGATAGCCGTTTCGAGTATCAAATTTTCAAATGCTGGTTAACAAATATTGTTTGCTGTGTATAATGGTTTAGGATGCACACCGCCCAAAAACAAGGAGTTAAGGGATATGAAGACGATTTTTAAACCATTGAATGTGTTTGCAGGGTTTGATACCGCCATTGTTGGTCAAGCCATATCCGATTTAACAAGAGTTAATGATCGAAATTGCTTTCTGGCTGCGGAGTATTTTTTCTTGGACGGTGGGGGTATTGATGAAGATTATCCAAAAACATTTACCGCCCTTTGTTTAAGAAACGGTATTGATCCGGATAGGGCGGCCAAGTCTATTTGGAACCGGCTTGCAAAAGATCAACAGGAGCGCGTTTTGCAACTTTTGAAAAGAATCGGATGTTTCTCAACAATAAATTGACTTTTGGACTGCCCGCAATTTGCGGGCAGCCTTTTTATTTGATAAAATATTTATATGCCTGAAATTACAAAAAAAGTAAGCGCGAAAGATTTTTTTATGCAACTTGGGGCGATGGTGGCTTTGTACGCAAGCGCCATTAGCTTTACAATGCTGATTTTTGAATACATTAATGTTTTGCATCCGGACCCGCTGGGCATAGGCGGTTACTATGATACCTACGGGTCTTTTCGTTCCATTCGCTGGTCTATTTCTTTATTGATAGTGGTATTTCCTTTGTATGTTTGGCTTTCGTGGTTTTTGGAAAAAAGCTACAAAAAGCATCCGGAACACAGAAAGATCTGGATACGGCGCTGGCTTACATACTTAACCCTTTTTATCGCTGCTGGAATTATAATTGGCAACTTTGTTACACTAATTTACAATGGCTTGGGCGGAGAACTTACCATGAGGTTTATTTTGAAAGTTATAACCATGTTTTTTGTAACCGGTTCCGTTTTCGGTTATTACCTTTGGAATATTAAAAAGCATCAAGACGATTAATTTATGAAATATTTTGTTTACATTGTTATTGCGGTTGTAGGGGCGTCCATTGTGGCCGGATTTTTCGTAGTGGATTCTCCCGCCGAAGAAAGGCTTAGGAAGTTTGATGAGCAAAGAACAGGCGACTTGCGCATAATTCAAGGAGAAATTATAAATTATTGGACAAAAAAGGGGGCGTTGCCAAAAACGCTTATGGACTTGCGCGACGATGTCCGCGGATTTTATTTGCCAACCGACCCGGAAACGGAAAAAGAATATAGCTACCAAGTGAATGGCAAATATGAATTTTCTTTGTGCGCAAATTTTTCTAGGGCTTCGTATGTGATGTATTCCAAAATGCCCAAACCTGTTCCGATGAGGCCTATGGAGTTTGGAGGATATTTGACGGAAGATTGGAACCACTTGGCCGGATCCAACTGTTTCTCGCGCTCGATTGACCCGGAGCTGTACCCAGTGCTCAAGAAATAGTGTAAATAATATAGGTTATATAAATTCCCACAAACAAAAATCCTTCAAATCTTTTTAGGGTGTGGCGCTGGCCGGTGAACATAAAAATATACAAAAGAATCGCCGAGAACAATGTTACTCCGATGTCAAAAAACATATTTGTTGGAAAAAGAATTGGTTTAACAAAAGCGCTTGCGCCTAGAATCATCAAAAAATCAAAAATGTTGGAGCCGATTATATTGCCTATCGCGATTCCCGGCTGTTTTTTATATGCGGCGGT
>JBBTXM010000016.1:353-13760 GCA_038062255.1 Patescibacteria group bacterium | reverse complement strand
GAAGAAATTTTTCGCGTTACTCCCAAGCAGCGCTTGGCGCTGAAAAAACTAGGGCTTTTGACGGTAGAAAATCTTTTGGAGCATTTTCCTTACAGGTACGAAGATTCGGCGGATTTTAAAAAAATTTCTGACCTCTTATCGGGCGAGCGCGTGCGGATTGCCGGCCGAGTGGCAAAAATAGAGTTTGAAAAAACCTGGAAGCGCAAGCTCAATATCGCAAAAGCAGTAATTGAAGACGGCACCGGAAAAATCGAGGCGGTATGGTTTCGCCAGCCGTATATCGCCAAGATGCTGCCCGAAGGCTCAACGGCTGTATTTTCCGGCAAAGTAGGAATCCGTTCAGGCAAATATTACTTGGCAAATCCGCTTTTTGAATTTATACCGCAAACCGCACTAGCGGACTTTTTTAATACTCTAGCCCCTAGACCCTTGACCCTATACCCTTTATATTCCACTTCCGCAGGCATAAGCTCTCTTTGGATTCAGAAGCACTTGGAAAGAATCTTGTCTGAGGCCAAAGTTCCGGAGTTTTTGCCGGGCGAAATAGTAAAAAAATACAAATTACCGGAACGGCAAACCGCCCTGCGCCTTATTCATTTTCCTAAAAATTTAGGCCATGCCGAAGCCGCAAAAAAACGCTTGGCGTTTGAAAAAGATTTTTTGCTACAGCTGTCACGGATGAAGCGCAAGCGCGACCTAAAAAATTTGGGGGCGCTTAAGATTAAAAAGTCTCCGGAGTTAAAAGACGAGTTTCTTAAACTTTTATCGTTTAAGCCCACAGCTTCCCAGCTTAAGGCAATGGCGGACGTAGAAAAAGATTTTGCTTCCGGAAATCCAATGAACCGCCTTTTGGAGGGCGATGTTGGATCTGGCAAGACGGCTGTTGCGGCGTATTCCGCATTTTTGGCCGCCAAGAACGGCGCGCAGGCGACTTACATGGCCCCTACGGAAATTTTAGCGCGCCAGCACTTTGAGAATTTTTTTAAGCTTCTTGGTTCCTCCAATATCAGAGTTGGGCTTTTGACCTCGTCGATATCGGAAAAGTTTCCGTCAAAAATAAATAAAAATTTGCCGACCCATGTATCCAAGTCCCAGCTTTTAAAGTGGGCCAAGGAAGGCGAAATCCATATTTTAATCGGCACCCATTCTCTAATTGAAAAAAAAGTTGAGTTTAAAAATTTAGCCCTTGCCATGGTAGACGAACAGCACAGGTTCGGAGTCGGCCAGCGCGGGAGGTTGCTTAGAAAAAATAATACTATTCCGCATTTTCTTTCGATGTCCGCAACCCCAATTCCGCGGACTTTAGCGCTTTCAATATACGCCGACTTAGATATTTCCCTTATCTCGGAGCTTCCTCCGGGCCGTAAGCAAATAGAAACCAAAGTTGTTCCGCCAAAGGAACGCGATATCGCATATTCTTTTATAAGGCAAAAATTATTGGATGGCGAACAAGCTTTTGTTATCTGTCCGCGGATTCAAAAATCAGAAAAGGAAACAATGTTGTCTGTGGAAATGAAATCGGTAAAAGAAGAATACGAAAAACTTTCAAAAAGTATTTTTCCGGAATTCGCGATAGGTATTATGCATGGGAAGCTAACTCCGAAAGAAAAGGAAGAAACTATGCGGGATTTTAGAGAAGGCAAAACCAAAATTTTGGTTTCAACTTCTGTAATTGAAGTAGGCGTGGATGTGCCAAATGCCACAGTAATGATGGTTGAGGGCGCCGAAAGATTTGGTCTAGCGCAAATGCACCAGTTTCGGGGACGGGTTGGCAGAGGCGAAAAACAATCATACTGCTTTATATTTCCCAACTCGTATTCTGAAAATTCTCGGCGAAGGCTCAAAGCCCTCAAAGAGGTCAAAAGCGGGTTTGAGCTTGCCGAATACGACCTTGAATTCCGCGGGGCGGGGGAGTTAACAGGCAAAAACCAATGGGGTGTTTCCGATATCGGAATGGAAGCGCTTAAAAATCTGAAAATGGTGGAAGCGGCGCGTACCGAGGCTAGGGCGGTTATTGAAAACAACTTGCTTAAAAATTTTCCGCTTCTTCAAGAAAAGATAAAAAACATTGAAAGTTCCGATATTCATCTCGAGTAGCGAAGTTGTGGCTCCGATATCTGTTTTCCGCCGGTATTTATTGTTTTGCCATTTTCGTAAACCACGAAATTTCTTTTCCAAAGCTCTTTAAAAAACTCTTGCGGGGGCACTATTGCTTCCGGGGCAAAACTTCCGTTTTGAGAAATTCTTCCGTCTTTTATCATTTCCGCCATTATAACCGCGGAAAATCCGGTGTCTATGTTTGAGCCAGAATCTTCCCAACCTTTGACTGGCGGAACAATACATTCCATTAAAATTCTTTTTTTCTTGCTGTTTTTGATGCCCGCAACATCCACCCAAAGATTTTCTTGTTCTTTATATCCTTCTGGTGAATCCAATTTTTTTAATACTGGCGCCAACAGATCGAACGGGGCTATTTTTGCGCCCTCAATTTTTAAAGGTTTGTCGCTGTGGAACCCCAAGTCTATGAGGCTGTGGATTTTTACCAGTGAATGTTCCGGAAAACCAGCGAAGAACCTTACGTTTTTTAATCCTTTGTCTTTAAAATATTTATAAAATGT
Organism: Patescibacteria group bacterium; assembly: GCA_038062255.1. Lineage (GTDB taxonomy): Bacteria > Patescibacteriota > Minisyncoccia > UBA11713 > 2-01-FULL-45-33 > JBBTXM01. The sequence goes on along the minus strand of JBBTXM010000016.1, from coordinate 11,142 downwards.
AAAAAGTTCGGGATGCTGAACCAAAAAGCATTTTTGTTTTCCTATCGCGCGGTAATTTCTTTCTCTAACTATTTCCAAGGGTTTTCTTTGAACCCACTGCCCGTTTTCAACAAGCCTTGGATCGTATGTAAATTCTTCCAAAATGCTTTTCATTGAAAACGGCACTACGAATTTATCCATATTAGAATCCCACGCAAAACCTACATCCACGCTTTCAAGTTGGTCAAACTTTTCCGAAGCATATTTTAACATTACATTTCCTATGCCTGGCACGGATCCGCAGCCGGTAATCGCCGTTTTGCCTATTTTCTTGAATTTTTTATTCATATTGAGCTGTTGGCGGGTCAGCTCAATCCAAGAGCCCAAATCAACGCAGTTCATGTTTACAGCAAGGCATGCTTTGTAAACATTCACATTCCAATACATATCCGCGCAATTAATAACAACATCTGATCCGGATTTTTTTAAAAGTTTTATAATTTCTTCTGTATTTCTAAGATCTATCCGCTTAAAAACCGCTTTGCGGTTTTTAAATTTTCGCAATAGTTTGCGTATTTTTGTTTGGTATAAGTCTGCTGTAATTATGGAGTATCCCCGCAAAAGCAGATCCTTTGCCACTATAAGCCCCTGCATTCCATCGGCCCCCAAAATTACAAAGTCGTATTTCATAAATAATTCTTATACTAAATATCCCCAAGATTGCAGTTTGTCGCTATCTGTGTGCCAGCGAAGGCCGATATCTGTTCTATAAAATTTATTTTGCAATATTATGTTGTCTATCCGGTTATGGGCCATTCTGCGGGCTTCGGCTACAGTAATGCCGGAACCGGTTACTACCAGCGCGTAGCCGGACTCTCCCGCTAGGTGCCAGTCGTCGTTTACAAGTTTTACGTCTCCCAGATGGATGCCGTCCAAGTTCGGTTTTTTAAATACTATAGAAAGATCCCTGTAAATTTCTGAAGCGCCCTTATCGTTATATGGAAACGGCGGCACCGCAACAACAATACCCACCTGAAATCCTTTTTTTGTGCGAAGGTCAAACTGTTCGCCTTTGGCCAATTTCAACAGCCAGTCGCCGGTTGGCGATAAAATGCCGTCAAGCTGTATTGAGATTGTCGGGTATCCAAAACGCGCCGTAAATTCTAGAGGGTAAACATCGGTGCTGTTCGCGATGCAGTTGATATCGATATATCCCACGTAATTGCTTTTTGCCAAGGGTTCTTTCATTTTTTCAAGCGTTGCTTTAAAAATTGGATTGGGGTTGCTCCAATACATCAGAGTCCCCATTTCCGGAGTGAACGGACCTATGTCGCTCGGAAAAAGCTTTTTATGTTCAAAATTAATATTTACGGGGTAAATAAAATCTTTTCCGTTGAAAAACGCTCCGATTCCAATTTCAACTCCAGAAACAAATTTTTGGAGTTGGAACTTTTTGTATTTTTTAGACCAGCTGTCCTTATTATGCGTAAGAACTTCGGTCAAGTCGTTGCCATATTCGTCGTTTCCTATGAATAAAATGCTTTTCTGTTCTGAGAGCACATTGCCGGACGGCTTAAACACATATCTGCCAGGATTTTTTTTAAGGAAATCGATTGCTTCTTCGTAATTAAAGAAATTCCAATTGGGGAGAGTGGTCATGCCTACCGCCGACATCTCTTGCTGGCCGAATTCGCGGTCTTCCTCAAGCTTATCGCTGTATTCGCTGGGGCCTATAACCAATTTTCCCTCTTTTCTCAATGAGTTTGCGGTTTTACCCCAGCCCGTGTCGTCAAAAACAATAACATCAGCCCAGTCTTTAAAATCTTCCCAGCGGTCGACGGCTTCGACAAATCCGCTATAAAATTCTTTGTCGTCAGGACTTCTGTGCCAAAATTTTACTTCGTGCCCTTCATTTTTTATTTTCCACGCAAGGTCTCCGCTTAGGCTTTCCCAAGATATAAAAAGAAATTTTATCGGTTTTTGGTTTTCGTGGTTTTTTTCTCCGTTTGCCATAATTTTTTGAAAAAAATTTTCCTAACTACTTCATTATTCACTTTATCTTAAAAAAATACAATACTTTTTAAAATTTTAAGTGGATAAGTTTTTTATTTTTTTAAAAAAATAAAAATTACCACCGAGAAAAACTCGGTGGCATCTTTTTATCTATCAACTATTTTTATTGAGTTAGAGAATATCCAAGGTTTGCCGTCTTTCCAGATTTCGGCGTAGTATACTCCCGGTTCGGAGATCTCCTCTATAAGCAGTATGCCTCTGCCTTCCTTTATGGCTTTTCCGTTTTTTAAAATTCTGAGCGTTGTATCGCGCGGATTCGCGTGCGGAGGAGCCTGAACGGTCAAGATTGTTTTTTGGTTTTTTGTTTCTTTTTCCCTTGTTTGCGAAACTATGCTTCCAGGGAGAAATACGCTCTCGTTATTTATTGCATAAAACCGGAATCCTTTTGATTTTCCGAAAATCTCAAAGGCGAAATAACTTTGCCCATTTTTTACCGATTCAATTACAGATTTTTCCGAAAGTTCATTTGCCCAAATATGCGTTGTAATCAATTTGAACGTGTTGTCGTACGAACCTAGTTTGGGGCCGATTTTATAAAACAGCCGGTAGTTGTCGTGAGTATCATTGCCGGCGAAAGCCGGAAGCGGTTCATATTGGTTTAAATAGCGCCAACGCGGAAGATTGGGAACATCATTAAAAATATACGCCAGGTTCCAATTCCACGGCAACAGAGCTTGGAAGTATGTATATATCAAGCCGAGTTTGCTTTGCTGGAGAATATGGGCGTGGAGATTTATGATTTCGATTCCATCAAGCGCCACCAACTGCCCGGTTTCGGAAAATTCTATGTGGTTTGCAAGCGCCAGAGAGCCTTGCTTGCGCAGTGAAGCGACATTTCTTTTCCAATCGTCCTCCGGCGTAAAATTATTCGGCAGAGGAAGAGCTAATATTGTAATACCCTCATTTTTAGAAATTTCCGCTCCCGCAATGAAAAGAATGTTTTCAAAAAATCCTTTTTTGGATTTTTCGTATAGTTCCGGGGACCAATGGTCGGTCATTACTACGAAATCAATTTGGTTGTTTTTTCCGGCTTCCACAATATCTTCAAATTTTCCATCCGAATCGTGCGAGAGCTCAGAATGCAGATGGATTATTCCCCGGTAATCGTTGGGAAATTTATAGTTTTTAATCGATTGCCCATACGATATGTATGCAAACAGCAATACTATTGCGATAAAAAACAGAAATCTTAATGCCAAAGTCCATGCCAAGTTTTTCAAATTGCAAGCCTTTCCTAAATCTAAAATTTATTATATCATAAACGCAACTCTGGAAGGGTGCCTGAGCGGTTTAAGGGGATGGTCTTGAAAACCATTAGGGGAGAAATCCCCTCGCGAGTTCGAATCTCGCCCCTTCCACAATATTTGCTATAAGAATAATGCTCCGCGAAAAAGGCAGGGGATTTAACCCGCAGAATGTAAACGAAATTGTTTCGGCAATGGTTGTTAAAATTTTAAAGCGCGGCGGAAATGTTATTTTGGATTCAGATTTTGCCGATGGCAAAAAAAGAAAGAGTTTAGAAAAGTCCGCTCGAAAATTCAGGGCAAAAGTTGTTTATTTACGAGCGTTCTGCGATAGGGACATTATGTTGGGGCGTTTGCTTAAAAATTCGGCGGTTGCTATCCGTGAGCATTTGCGCCGTTATCCGTGGCATTACAATTGGTCAAAAGCCGACGGAGGCAAATACTTTTTGAAAAAATTCGGCGTTAAATTTTTAGCGGAAATCGATACCGCCAAATCCTCGGTTTGGAAAAAGAAGCTAAAAATTGTGGCAGGTAAACTCAAAAAATTCTAGACTTTTGCTTCAGTATTTGCTAGTTTGATTCTAGAGTTTTTTAGTTTTTGGAGGGAGTATGTTTCCGAGCTTGTTTCAGGACCGTCCGCAATATTTTTCGATAGAGGAAATGATAGCGCTCATTGACGAACCGAATCGTTCGACATGTTTTTCAATTCTTGAGGACAATCGCGAATTGTTTCAAAAAGTCCAGGGTTCAACCCATAATCATCAAAACTGGCCAGGGGGCTATTTTGATCATGTTCAGGAAGTCATGAATTTGGGGATTCTTTTGTACTGGGCTCTTAACTTTGCTCGCCCATTGCCATTTTCTCTTTCCGATTTGCTCCTGGCTGTTTTTCTGCATGATATTGAAAAGCCGTGGAAATACGAAATAGGTCCGGACGGTGAGCTTTGCCACAAGTCCTCAATGGCAACCAAAGAAGACCATCAGTGTTTCAGAATGGCAAAACTTGCCCAATACGGAATTGTTTTTACTCCCGAACAGGAAAATGGGATGAAATATGCCGAAGGAGAATTAAACGATTACTCGAGCAAGCACAGGGTTATGGGGCCGCTTGCGGCCGCCGCGCACATGTGCGATGTCGCGAGCGCCCGGATTTGGTTCAACCATCCAATGGAAAAAAACGACTCATGGCCTGGCGCCAAAAGAATTCGAGATTAATTTTTAACTCCTCCGACCGCGGTCGGAGGGTTTTTTATTCCAAAGAATAAATTTCAATTTGTTCGTTTCTGCCTTTGACTGAAGTTTTGCCCAAGGATTTTAGATTTTCGGTTTTTGAGAGTTTGTTTTTGGTTGTTTCTCCCAAAATAATATGCGTGCCATATTCTTTGTTTAGCCCTTCAAGCCTGGAGGCCACGTTTACCGTGTCCCCGATTGCGGTGTAGTCAAATCTTTCTTCGGAGCCGATATTTCCAACAACTGCTTTGCCGGTGTAAATTCCCACTCCTATGTCGATTGGTTCTTTGCCAAAGTTTTTAAGTTCGCTGTTGAACTTATGAAGTTCTTCGAGCATTTCTTTTGCCGCAATCACCGCTAAATCGGCATGGTTTTTTTCTGGAAGAGGGGCGCCCCAAAAGGCCATTATCGCGTCGCCTATGAATTTATCGACAACTCCACGGTTTCGCATTATTGCGCCGGTCATGGACGTAAAATATTTATTTAGCGTAAAAACCAGTTCTTGGGGAGTTGTTTTTTCGGAAAGTTTGGTAAATCCTCTGATATCGGAAAATAAAATCGTAATTTCTCTTTCCTCCCCGCCCAAAGAAACTGATTTCGGATTTTTCAAAAGCTCGCTTAAAATTTCTTTTGAAACATATTTTCCGAAGATATTTTTTATTTTCCTCTTTTCTTTATCGAGCGCCAGGTACCGGTACACCAAAAGAGAAAGCGAAGAAATGATCCAAGATATATTTATGTGTACAATGGGTGCGAGCGTTCCTTGCGTAAATATCTCCGCGGACGCGACTATCTGCAGTACTCCAAATCCAATCGCTCCCAAAATAAATATCCAAATGCTCTCCGCGGCAAAAAACAAAACAAGCGGAACCCCCGCGGCCAGCATTATCCAAACAGCGCTTGCTGTTGGGTTTATTTCGCGCAGGCGCTCTCCGGACAAAAACATGTTTAATATTTGCGCTTGTATTTCCACCCCCGGCATTTGGGTTCCCTTGGAAAGGGGGGTCGCTTTTTCATCATGGAGGTCCGCGGCCGTGGCGCCAATTAGTACGATTTTATCTTTAAAAAATCCGCTGGGAATTTCTTCAAACAGCCTGTAAAAAGGAATCCGTCTTATCGAGCGCGATTCTGTTTTAAAAAATATTCTTTCCACATCGAGAGTGTCCGAGTAATTCGGCAGTTCGTTTGCGGACGACTTGGCAAGTTCGTAAGCGAACGAATTTATTAGTTCTCCTTTATGGAAGATTTTTACCGGGAATTTACGTACAATATTATCGGCGTCCAAAATAAGGTTTATATGGCCGGTTTTGGTATTTTGCCTATCCAAAAAAATCGGCAGGGTTTTTTGCAAGTTCGGGGCGGAAGGGATTTTGTCTTTCGCAAGCAGAAGCGGGAAGCCTTCGGTAGGCAAAACAACGCCGTAGGAGATTGCCGAAAGAGCCGATTGCAAAATGGCGTCGTCGCCCGGCCCAACGCGCGAAGGTTCGGCGAAAAGAACGTCTATCCCAGCGCTTTTGGGTTTTCCGCCCGGGGCGTTTTCTAAAGCCAAAAGAGCGTCAGCGAAATATCTTCTGGGCCATGGCCATTGCCCAAGTTTTTGGAGGGAATCATTGTCGATTTCAACTACTATTATTTGGGGGTTCAGGGAGCTATGCGAAAAAAGAATGTCGGAGAAGAAATTTTCTGTTCCCGAAAAAAGCCCCAGTGATAGCGAAATAAAAGTTATGACTCCCGCGCCAAGCGATATTAAAACGCTTGTAATTTTTTTGCTCATTGCCCAATTGTATTTATGATTTGTTCTATTGCGGCGTTAACGGTGAATATTGGAGTGTTTGCAATAAATTCTGCGCCTGTTTGCGGGTCGCGCCAAGTGGCCACAATGCTACCAAGCCCCTTGCCGAATTCGGCAACCGAAGCATCTAACCGCGGCACAAAAATTCCGTTTTCGATTCTCCCGATTCCCCCGATAATTTCCCATTTAACTTCTCCAGATACCGATCGTGTAGAGCCGTCGCTGAACGAAGCCACGGCATCTATTGGAATTTTTACACCCTCCGTAAGTTCTCCCGGAGGAATCTTTATTATTATTTGGAGACTTTTTGGAGTTGCCGATCTGCGAGCTTCTGTTCTAATTGGTTCTTCGGGAGATGTTTCTGTCGTCACCTCCGATGTGTCGATATCGGTTTTGAGTTCTTTTTCAAGCGCTTCGAGATCTTTGTCTATTGAACCGAGGTCTTCGGCCACAAAATTATCATTTCTTTGTTCTAAAATTTCGTCGATAAACTTTTCTTGTATGAAATCTCGGAATTCGAATTTCACTTCTGTTTCGTTTTCAGATTTTTCTCGGAATTCCTCGAACTTTTCTTCTATTTCTTTATCCGCTTCCAGCGAAGTTTCTATCCAGCTTTCTTCAAAAAATTCTTCTGGCGCTGGTTTTACTTCAAATTTTTGTTTTCCGGTTTTGATTTGTTTTGCGTCGTCATCGTCGATGCTTACGAATGTTTTCGGCTCCACTACAACAACAGCGGATTCCACCACTTTTTCCGTTGCCGGATCAATTGGGGCAACTGCGACTTTATTTTCAGAACCTACTACTCTTGATTTGCCGTTTTTGTATTCCATTCCGAACGCAGTCCCGCGGACAGTTGCTACCGCGTTTGTGGTTTTGACCTCCCAAAGGGAGTCGGGGGTCGCAAGGGACAATATTTTGGACCACACTCTGCCGGTTTTTATGAAAATACTCAACACCAGCCGGCCGTCGGTTTTTTGGTAGGAAGCCTCGTTTATTGTAATAACGCTTTCTTTGTCGATGCGGGCCACTGAACCGTCGGGCATGTATAGGTTAACAAACGCCTCTTTGAAAGTTTTTATTGTTGTATTGTTTTCGATTTCGTCTCCAGTTTTGAGTTCCCTTATTTCCGCTCCGGTTTTTGCGTCTATTGCGCTTGCCTTGGGCGATACTATTTCAATCCAGGGCTTTGCCAGCTCCTGGCCGTGGGTTGTTTCTGCGCCGCCACTCGGGTAAAGAATTATTCCCAATATTCCCGCGATTACCGCTCCAGCTAATATAAAAATAATTTTTTTCATTATTAAAATCTAACAAGATCCGATATATTGTCAATGAAAGATTCATTCTGCTCTTTTTCGTGGATAAATTTTAAAAGAGTTTCGCGCACTTTTGGAATTTCCATATTGCCCAGCGGAACTTTCAAAAATGGCATGAACGCGCGCTTAAGTTCAAAAGAGATTTCTTTTTTGTAGCTTTTTTCAAAAATCCAAAATGATTTTATATTCGTCCACGGGTAAAGGTTCGCGCCCAACGCCATGCCTTGTTCTGAAACTGATACGCGGATTATTTCCGCCGGCCTTGCGGAATAAAGCATTATCGTAAACCATCCCATAACCACGAAAACTCCAAATAGTAGCGAGCGTTCGTACGCCGAAAATATCAAAAGCCCTACGGCCGCAAGGCTTAACCACCAGTACCAGTCGGCGCTTTTTTTGTGCTCAATGTACTCCGGCGCTTCCCATGAAAGGAGGGTTTGCATGATATAATATTCACATGGATCCGGAATCGAAACAAATTTTGCGCGAACAGCTTGAGTTGCTCAAAAAGATAAACAAGCACTTTACCTACCAGCGCGCTTGGTCGGTTATAAAAAATATTATAGTAATCGGCCTTATTGTATTCAGCGCATTCCAGCTTCAGCCGTATTTGGACTCAATTTTGGGGGCTTTGAACCTGCAAGAGCTTCTCAAATCAGGCGGACTTTAAAACCGGTTTTTGAGAATTGTCCAAAAACCTACCACCGCGTCTTTGAAGCGGATTTTTTTGCCTTCGGAGAATTTGCGCGGAGAGTAGCTGATGGGCGTTTCCAAAATTTTATGTCCAGAACGCAAAAGTTTTGAAGTAACTTCTGCCTCGAATTCAAAGCCGCTGCTCTGGATATTTAAATTTTTTAAAACATCCGAGCGGAAAAGCTTGTAGCAAGTGTAAACATCTGTAAGAGCCGAACCGTATAAAATATTGGTAAGCCCCGAAAGAATCGCTACTCCCAAAACATAATGCGGGTAACCGCGCCTTTTCGGATTTAAATTCCGTGAGCCGTAAACCGCCGAAATTTCCGGATTTTGAAATACCGAAAGAAGTTTGTTGAATTCCTCGGGATTGTATTCCAAATCGGCGTCCTGGATTATAACCGCGTCGCCGATTGCGTGTTCCAAAGCGGTTTTGATCGCAGCGCCCTTTCCAAAATTTTCGGAGTGAACCAGAAATTTTAAATTTTCCTTGTCCGACGAAGCCTTGGCGAAGTCGGAAATTATTTTTTTCGAACCATCCAGCGATCCGTCGTCCACAACTATTATCTCTTTCTCCCACTCTCCCAAATCCAAACTTGCCAGTTTCCTTAAAACCAGCTCGATTGTTTTTTCTTCGTTAAAAACAGGAACTATTATTGAGAGTTTCATTGCGTTTTGACCCCCACACCAAACGAATTTATAATGATATCGACTTTTTTATTCTAATCAATAGTTGTCGTAATGCTCTGGCTCGCAACTTCAGATTATGTTCACGATGTCTAGCGTCATCTTCTGAAGCGTAGCATTCGTAATAAACAAGCTTGAGTGGTTTCCGAGATTTTGTTGATTCAACTAAACCTGCATTATGTTCTTTAAATCTACGTCGAAGATCGCTGGTAGAACCAATGTACAACTTTTCGTCTTTGTCACTTTTTAATATATACATATAGAACATAATGCGTAAATTCGTTATGGTGTGGGGGTGAATATTATAACCCGTTCATCCGCAAATACCTGTTTCCATTCCTTGTCCTCCAGCCTGGCTTTTAAAAAGTTTTGGCCCCATGGGGTGATGTCGCGGTGCGAAAAAATAATGGAGTTGAATTTGTATTGTTTGTTTAACTTGTTCCATGCTTCATCGTTTTCCTGCGCGGGTATGTAAATTTTTTTAAAAAAGTCCGCGCTGTAGGCTTCGGGCCGGTTATCCACAAAAACTTTTTCCTGCGGGAACAAATGGAATATCAAATATCCCCCAATATCGTAATTGTTGAAAATAGGCCCTTTTAGATTTTCTTTTTTAAAATATTTTATCGGAGCCGAGTTATTTTCTTGGAGCCCCACGCCAAAATTTCCGCTATACGGAAACAGCGCCGAAATATTGGTTGAGATAAGCAAAAAAATCGTAAAAAAACACAAGCCCGCTCCGGCGTATTTTATTTCTTTGCTGAACTTGCGTAAGGAGTCAATTTTGAGATTTTCAATATTTTGCGCCAAAACTGGCATCAAGACAAATCCAAAAAGCGCCAAATTGCGCGACTGCAAAACAGCCATTGCCGAAATTCCGCCGGCTAAGAAAAAATTTTGAAGGATTGCCAAGTTTTGCCTTTTCTTTATTAAAACCCACGCAAAAGAAAGCGCTGTTAGCAATACGGCGAATTTGAATATTTCAAAACCCGGCCTCCAGATGCCGTAATTTTCCAAAAACCAAACCGACTTGTTTTCCGCCAGGCTGTAGCCATATTCGCGGAGTATGGACAAGGGCTCCAAAAGTCCCGCGATTCCAAACGGGTTTATTAGCGAAACGGCAAAGAGCGAAATAATAAGTAAAGCGATTTTTTTCAAATTTCTGCTGAACAAAAAAGTTCCGGCTATCGCGAACCCCAAAAAGAAAAAGATATGCGAGTTTACCCAAATTATCTGTATTGTCAGCAAAAAAAGCAAAAGTTGTTTAAAAGATATTTTTTCTTCGTTCCATTTGAGAAGTCCCCACAAAAATAATCCGGAAAATAAGTACGAAAAAACCTCGGGGCGGATTTCTGTCCGCTCCGCCAAAAGGGGGATTGCGATAAGTGCCAAAATTGATGCCGGGCCGATGCCGATTTTTTCTTCCGCGATTTTAAAAAATATCAGAAATGTAGCAAGGCTTATGGCGATAAAAACAAAATGAACCCCGGCAAAACCCGCCAATTTCCAAATTACAAAAAACACCGCTCCAAAAAGCCAATGGTGGTTTGTTGTTGGAAAATCCGGTTCAGTATAAGAATAAAAATTTGTTTTTAAAATTTCAAAGTCGAAATGTTTTAGGAGATTTTCGCCGTTTTTTATGTGCCTGCCCAAATCGGCTGTTGTAAGGTCAATCTTGTGCGCAAGGAGATATCCGTAAACTAAAAGAAGCGCAAGAACGATAAAAATTCCCAAACCCGAGGCGTTTTTCATACAAACAAATCTATATTTATTTTACGAAA
>JBBTXM010000016.1:0-343 GCA_038062255.1 Patescibacteria group bacterium | reverse complement strand
AGCTTTGTCATCTCGAACATGTTTACGGTCTTTTTGCCTCCAAAAACTTTTTGGAGGTTAGAGTCCGCGTTGATGTTGCGCTTGTTTTGCTGGTCCTGCAGGCCGTTCTTTTTAATGTATACCCAGAGTTTTTTTACGACCTCCGACCTGGGCATTGGACCTTTGCCGACTACCTCCGCGAGTTCAGAGCTTACGCTCAAAGGCTTCATAAAAGCCGAATTCGATTTAGCCATTGTTTTATTAGTTAATTGATAATGGTTTTATTATACACTATCTATCTAATTTCCCAACTGGCGGTGTCTGTTTGAAAATATCCGAACGGAACTGGCTGGGCCCCGCCTGC
>JBBTXM010000015.1:0-21637 GCA_038062255.1 Patescibacteria group bacterium | reverse complement strand
CTTTTCCATTTGGCTGCTTCGAAATCAGTTCAGCAATTACGGCGCAAACAGCGCTTTCTTCAAAAAGATGATTCGTGAGTACGCCTTCGACCTCCGAATCTTTTGCGTCGCGGATCAAGTCACGCCTTTCAATACGAAACTTGGCGCCAGCATCAATTGGACTCGCCTTGGCAACGACGCGAGAGCGGAAATCGTCCCATACGTACAACCCGGAACGTGTTTTGAAAAATGTGTCAGGGTTGTGCTGTTTTGCGAGAGTTATAGCGACCAGTGTGGGGGTGGTCAGAATGCTGTCTTCCGGACAAAGGCCCAAAAGAAACTTTTGGAGCCCTCTCGGATTATCAATCCAGCCTTGCATTATTTCCAGTGTCATTACTGGAAGGTTCTCTAGAATTCGAGCCGCGAGTTTCAATTCTTGTCTGTTCATAACGTTTTCTCCTTTTTTCGGTCTATTTTTGTCTCAAACTCAAAGAACGAGTTTACGAATTAATTATACTCCTAAAACGCCAAAAAGTCAAATTCACCCCCACACCAATGCATTGGTGTGGGGGTTTAGGCTTATATAGGCTTAATTTTCAGCCAAAATTCAACATTTCACCGCTATAGCGGTGAAACTTGCAATTTTACAGTTCTATTAAATCTCCGTATTTTGGGGCGGAAGCGTTAACACCCAGGTAGTCGCGCAAGCGCTGGACCAGAGTCAAGGATGCTTTCGGTTCGCCGTGCGTCAAAAACACTTTTTTTAGAGTATCGCTATGCGCGCGGGCGAATTCAAAAAGCGTTTCTTGGTCGGCGTGCGCCGAGTACCCGGATATCATTTCAATATGGCACCGCACCGGAACATCCTCCCCAAATAGCCCAACACTTCCAGCTCCATCTTGAATTCTTCTCCCCAAAGAACCAGGAGCTTGGTAGCTCACCAAGAGCAGGGTGCTGTTTTTATCTGGCAAGTATCTCCGTTCGTGGTGCAAAATTCTTCCTCCGGTGGACATGCCGGAGCCAGCAATGATTATTTTTGGCGGAGTAACATCGTTTATTTTTTTAGATTCTTCGGTTGTCAAAGAAAAATTAATATTTGGAAATTTGAAAAACGGAATTTTAAGGTACTTTTCGTAAATCGCGGTGGCTTTTATGGAAAGAGGGCTGTCCAGATACACGGGAATTTTTGGAATTTGCAGTTCGTCCATCATTTTCGAAATTACGGATAAAAGCTCCTGGGTGCGCTCAAGCGCGAACGCCGGAATCATCAAAGTTCCTCCGCGCTTTACGGTTTGTTCAATTACTCTTTCCAGCATCAAAGACCTTTGTTCGTTTTCGTGGTTTCGGTCTCCATAGGTAGATTCCATTACAAAATAAGTTGGGGCTTTGATCATCTCCGCGGTTTTTTGCAAAATAGTATCGGCGTTTCCAAGGTCGCCGGTAAAGACAATCCTTTCTTTGCCAAAGTCAACCGCTATCATAATAGAACCCAATATGTGGCCGGCATCATAAAATCTCACCACAAAATCTCCGACGCTTACTTCAGAATGAATATCCCTTCCCTCCCACATGGAAACAGCCTTGTCGACATCGGCTTCTGTGTACAATATTTCTTCGCTTTCTCTTTTTGCTTCTTTTTCCAAAACTCCGGTACTGTCTTTGAGCATAAGTTCTGCCAATTCTCTTGTCGCATGGGAAGAGTAAATTTTTCCGCGAAAGCCCTCTTTCACCAACTTAGGAATCCTACCGGAGTGGTCGATATGCGCGTGCGTTAAAAAAAGAGCGTCAATTGAAGCGGGGTCAAATGGAAACGGTTCGCGGGTTTTCTTTTCATTAAAACGCGAGCCCTGGAACATTCCGCAATCAATCAAAATCTTCGTTGAATCGCTTGCGAGCAAAAAACAGCTTCCGGTAACCTCTTGCGCGGCGCCAAAAAAACTAAGCTTTGCCATTTTTAAAATATAGCAAAAAGGCGGAGATTCCTCCAATAATATCCATGGCTAAATCTAAAAGAGTGTCCTCAAAAACTCTGGCAAGATAAGTAAAACCAGTAAGAGTTATATATCTGTCAAAAATAAATTCGTAAAATTCGCAAAGCACGCCGAGAAATGAAACAAAAGAAACAAAGACAATAAATCTTACAAATTCATTATTGGGGCCGGTAATTTCAATTTTATAATGCTCCATTACATAGCGCGCCATTACAAAAACCCAAAACCCTCCAACAAAGTGTAAAATTATATCCACCCACCAATAATGAAAATGCCATTCGTAAATATTCGAAAGCGCGTAAGCGACAAAAATACCCGCCAAAAGCAGAAGCGCGAATTTTAGAGATTTAAAAAAATTCATTTTAAAACATTACATCCTCATCGGCGCGCTTATACGAATGAACGTCGTTTTTATGGAACCAAAGCTCTTCTTCATATTTCGCTTCTTCCGAATTGCCGGATGCGTGGATAATGTTTCTTGCCGGGCGCCTTCTTTCGTTTGCGAGCATAGTTGAATCTATTGAGTAATCCCCCCGGATAGTTCCCGGCTGGGCAAGATTTGGGTGCGTAAATCCAACCATTCTTCTTACATTAGTAATCGCTTGGTTACCCTCCAAGAGCATCGCCACCACCGGCCCCGAAGATAAATATTCTATATTCCATTTATTTATCATTCTGCCTATTTCAACCGGGTCCAAACTCCCAAAAGACTCTCCTGGATCTTTGCCGAAATCTTTATACGCATTCAAGGTTTTTTCGCCAATTCCGCGCAAAAGCTCAATTCTAGCTTCCGGGTAGTGCCTTGATACAATGTCTTCTTTTACCCAGACAAATTTCAGGGCGACAATCTTGAGACCGGCCCTTTCAAAGCGAGTTATAATTTCCCCAATAATTCCTCTTTTTACTCCGTCGGGTTTAACCAATACTACTGTTTTTTCCATATCCAATTATCTTACATTTTCCCCAAAAAATTTCAATTTTCCCAGTGAGTCAATTTCAAACTTCACTGTCCCGTCTTGGTCAGTTCGAAAAATTTTGGAACCGATTGAAGCAAGGCGGGAAAGAACATCTGGATTCGGATGTCCGTAGCTGTTTTTACCAACCGGCACTACAGAATACTCCGGTTTTGCAAAGTCCAAAAATTTTTCAGAGCTAGAAGTTTTCGAGCCCTGATGCCCGACTTTTAAAATATCGATATCGGAAATTTCTCCTTTTTTAACCAAATAATGTTCCAAATTTTTCTCCATATCCCCGGCAAATAATATTTTTCTTGCCCTGAGCGAAGTCGAAGGGTTATATACCAACTCGGCAACCACCATTGAATCGTGGACATGGCTCGGCGTTTTTCCCGCAAAAGACTTATCGGGATGAAGCAACCTAAGCTTCGCTCCGCGAAAAAAATTTAAATTAATAGGCTTGTCGACAACTATTGTTTTTTTGCTTGCCAACGCTCTAAACTCTTTCGCTTCAGGAGTGTCATAGCCAACTCCGGATTCAAAAACATAGTCTACTTCATAGTTTTTCAATATTTCTATCAAACCGGAAACATGGTCGGCGTGAGGGTGCGAAAGCACCAGCGCGTCTATATGGCGGTCGTCAAAATCCAAAACCGCCGACAACCTGCTTAAAATTTTGTTCGGCGGGCCCCCGTCTATTAAAATTTGGGTTCCGTCTTTGGATTCAATCAAGTGGGAATCGCCCTGGCCTACATCAAAAAAATAAACTTCTATATCAGGTTTTTGCAAATGTTTAAAAACCAAGCCCCAAACCAAAATGTTCAAAGACAGAAGAACTAAGCTAAAAAACTGAAAAAATTTTCGCAACATAAATTTGGTAATAAATTAAAACATAAGAAACCGAGGCGATTGCCTGCCCCAAGCTTTGCGATAAAAACGCGGCAAGTCCTCCAAGAAAACTAAAACTCATGACATACGGCACAGCCCCTACTATTAAGATATTAGCAATAGGGCTCAAAAAAGAAACATAGTTTCCCCAGCTCAAAAGAAGCGGCAATACGAAAATCTGAGCGGACAAAGTGGAAGAAGCGTTTTCTCTCACAGATAAAAACTTAGGCAAAAATTTGAACTTCTTTAAAAAAAATCCGGAAAGCAAAATAAGCCCCAAGGTTGCCAAAAAAGAAAGCTGGAAACCCCTGTCAAAACGCAAAACCGCGGGATTCCAAAATACCATAAATACCGCTGACCATAATAAAACAAGGGAAGCGGTTTTGGGGCGGCCTTCGTGAAGAACCAAAAGGCCGATTATACCCATAATCGCGGCCCGCACCGCAGGAGCCGCGGCACCCGTCATTAAAACAAATAAAATTATGCCGGCGACCGCCGGAATAAAACCCAAAAAATGAGCGATCGCGGCTCCAACAATTGTAATATTGTATCCCGAAAGAACTAGAATATGTATTGTCCCGCTTTTTTGGAACGCGTTTTTAATATCCTCTTCCAAAACGCCTTCATTTCCCAAAAGCATCCCGTTCGCCAAAGAAAAGTAGGGCTCCGGCAAAATCGATGCCAAGTTTTTTTCAAACTTTCCGCGAACACTGAATAAAAAATTTAGGATTCGACTCTCCGGAGAAAATCCGATTTTTTCGACTTGCGGAAATACCATCTCCGAATAAATTTTGTCTTTTGCAAGAATCTTTTTCATATCTATGTCTCCAAACTTTCCCGGCTCTTTGACTATTCCGGATATTTTTACAACATCTCCGTATTTATATTCTGGAAAAACTTTTAAAACCAGCAAGGCCTTCCCCTCGCTTGTTCTTGCAACCACGCGCTGGCTCGCTTGCGTGAATCTGCTTTCCAAAACATTGCCCTCAACGCTGATTTCTTGGCCGTAAAGGTTATGAAGATTGTCTTTTTCTATATTTTTTTCAAAATACGAGAGGCGGATAAGGCCTAAAAGAAACAATAAAACAACAAGAAGGGCAAGGGAAACTTTTTCATTTTTCTCTTCCCCCTTACAAAGGGGGAGGATTAAGGTAGGGGTTAAAAACCCGACAACAATTCCTGCACCTAGCAAACTCCATTCCACTGGAACATCAACAAACGAACGGAATGCAACTCCGCCCAAAAACGACAAAAGCAAAGTTGAAATCAGCCTTGCCACAGCTGGCCCTGTTCTCCGTCGAGAGCTTGGTTTACTAATCTATCGGCGTCTTTGTTTTGTTCCCGGCGCACGTGGATAAAATCAACGGAAGCAAAATCAAGTTTTAAATTCCACACAGCAATAAATAGCGATGCCATTCGCTCTTCTTCTATTTTATATTTTCCGGTCATCTGCTTTACCACAAATTCTGAATCCATCCGCATTTCCACATGCATTTTTTTGGCTTTTTCTTTTCCAAAAAGCTGTTTTGCTTTTTTTAGCGCGAATATCACAGCTTCGTACTCCGCCTCGTTATTTGTTTTTCGGCCCAGAGCTTCGCCGTATTCTTTGAGAATTTTTCCGTTTGAGTCGCAAATCACAACACCTATCGCCGCCGGCCCGGGATTGCCCCTCGAGCCCCCGTCGGTATATGTAATTATTTTTTGATTATTTTCCATGGGAGTTTGGTGCTGGCTTCTAAGCGAAATGCGGCAGATTTTTTGTGTCCGCCTCCGCCAAATTTAACGGCAAGTTTTGAAACATCCACCTTTCCATTTGAACGCAAACTTACAACAATTTTTCCCCCGCGCTCAGACCAAATAATTCCAATGGGTGGAAATTTTTTAACAAGTGCGGCACCAATATAATCCACCAACATTCGTGAATTTGAAGCAAGGGTTTTATATCCACAAAAGTTAACAAGATTGGCATCTTTAACAGCTTCTTGCACGCGATCTTCGTGATCTTTAACAATCGCGCCACCTTCTATAATATATTTTTTGCGTGATTTGGGAGATTCCCATTCGCGAGCTAAACGACTCCAAGTGTTAAAACTGCGATCATAAACACGCAACGAAGCACTCAATTCATGAGAATAAGGAACTTTCCATTTCCAAATATCAACATCTTCAACAACTTTTAAAAGCAAAGGCACTTTTTTGGTGGGATGAAAAAATTTCCACGAAAGCACTGCGCCGGAATGTGTAAAATCATTATTGAAGACACCGTTGGAAACAAAAGCAATAGCTTCTCTGGAACTAATATGGTGATCAATAACTGTAAGCGACTTTGTAACTTTAAGAAGTTTTTTAATGTGATTTGGTAGATAACACAAATCCATTAAGTACACATTTTTCCCCGCAAGACCGGATGGTGGTTCTTCCCAAGGCGCAGAACCAATATATGTTCCTTTCTTGCCGAATCTTTTCCACGCCGCCCAAGCAGCTCCAAAACCATCATCACAATTTTTGTGGTATAAAAATACGTTTTTAGTCATCTTAAATACCCTATTTGTCTTAACCAATAATCGTTCTCCCATTCCCAAAGAGTTTTCGCCGCCAAAAAAGCTTTTATGTCTCTGTAAAAATACGGGAACTCCCGTATTTCAACAACGCCTTTTGCCTGGCCCCAATCATGCCTTGCTTCCTCGCATGATTTTTTTCCATTAGTTCTCACCTTACTCCTGCCTCCTTTTTCGCGCAAGTTTGAACCGCAAGCATTGCAAAGCTTGTGCTGGTCAACACGCAGAATCCAGCGAGTTTCGATGTCGGAAGGCAATGAAATCGCTTTTTTAATTTCTGTTTCCTGCAAAGCTAAAACATACGCGGCGGTTTGTAAATTATATTCCGGATAAAAACCCGTGGAGGTTTTAATGTCCAAAACCCCAAATTTTCCGCCAAAAGAAGCAAGAGCGTCCACAGTGCCAGCATATTTGTGGAAGTTGGACCAGATTTTCTTTTCTATAAACTCCGGATGGAACACAATATTTTTTTCGGCTATAAATTCCATGAATGTTTCCGCGGCCGGACGAATTTGTTCGGGTATCAAAGTGGGCTGGCCGCAGGCGAGCTTCTGTATTGTTTCGTGAACCAGCGTTCCCTCTTCCGCGGATTTGTTTTTTATCTCTTCGGCAAAGTCGTAACTCCCGACTTCTTTGAAAAAAGAATCAAGGCCAGGCTTAGACTTCACTTCCAAAATTTTAGTGACTCTCGGATACCACCCGCCGTTGATGGCATATCCGTTTTTTTGCATAAAATCATCTGCATTTGCGTAACGCATCTAAAAATTATATCACAACAAGAAAAAACCGTCCCAATGAACATCGGGACGGTTTTCACTTATTTTTCTTCATTTGGACGACTGTGATTCTTCAACTCGTTTAGAGTATACATTCCTCCGCACAGTAAACATCCTTGAATAAAACCCAGCCAACGAAAGCACTTGTCCATTCTTTTGTCCCGCACGAATTCTTCCACTGTATCCAACATTTGATGGCAATGCGCCATTATCGCCTTTTTATCTTTTTCATTAAAACTAATAGTCTGAAATTTATCAAAATCTTTTTCGGAAAGCTTAACTTTTGGCACATGGCAACTTTCAAAAAATCTGCGATACACGCCAATCACTTCCAAAACTTTTTCTGGGGTCATTGAGTACCTCCTTGGGATATGATTATCTTCATTTGACATAGCGTCATGCGATCAATGGCGTTATGCGAAAGTGGGTCAGAACACCGATCCCCACAATCACATTCTCCGCGCAACTCTCGCGCTTCGATTGAAGCTTCCATCTCTTTTGCAATCTTTGTGGCCTGTTCTACCGACATGCCCGCAGTCGCTTTTTCAAGTTCCCCAATAAAATCCATATCACCTCTCTTATTTTGAAATCTACAAAGAAGTTATCATTTCTTTCTTATCGCGTCAATGCTCGGTAATTTGCGCTATGTAATAGCCTGTGATAAGTTAAAAACATGACCACAATCACTATTCCCAAAAAACTGGCCCAGCAAGGGGATCTTGTTGTTTTACCAAAAAAAGAATATGAATCTCTTGTTGAATTTAAAGCCATAAAAGAATTTACCCCGACAAACGCTCAAAAAAAAGCGCTTATAAGAGCCGAGGAAAATCTTAAAAAGGGAAAAACAATGTCTTTCCATGACCTGTCACGAAAGTTGGGACTTGGAAATTGATACTAGTGTTTTTAAAACTCTAAAAAAATTTCCTCGCAAAAACGCAGAGGCAATTTTGTATATCATAAAACTTCTTCCGCAAAATCCATATTTTGGAGATATTCAAAAAATGAAAGATGGAGAACACACATGGCGCCGTAGAGTTGGCTCGTATCGCATTTTCTACAAAATCAAGGTTTTTGAAAAAATCATACTGGTTTTCAAAGTTGAACGTAGAACTTCAAATACTTATTAGCGCTTCTTTTTTATCGCGTCAATGCCTGGGAGAGTGCCGGTGGCCAGAAATTCGAGCATGGCCCCGCCGCCGGTAGAGATAAAATTAAAGTTTTTTTGAAGCCCGAATTTATGGATTGCCGAAATAGTATCTCCCCCGCCCGCAATTTTATACGCCTTGGATTTGCCCAAAGCCTCTATAAAAGATTTTGTGCCGAAATCAAAACCTTTTTCGCAAATCCCCAGCGTGCCGTTCCACAAAATAAACCCGGATTTTCTCGCTAAATCGCGGAGGATTTCCGCCGTAGCCGGCCCAGAATCGTAAATAACGCCGTTTTTAATATTAAAATCAACCGGCAAAATTATTTTTTTGTTCCACAAAATATTTTTTGGGATTTTTACGTTTTCGGTCTTGGATTTTCCAACATCGTTGCCTCGGGCCTTTAAAAAGGTATTTGCCAAAGCCCCGCCGATAAAAATATAGTCTGCTTTATTTAAAAACTTATTCAAAATTGGCTCTTTTGTCTCAAACTTGTTTCCGGCAACAACTAGTAAAAAGGGGTGCCTTGGTACAAAAGCCCGGCTTAGCTCTTTTATTTCTTTTTTAAACAAGGGCCCCAAACTCGACGGCAAAAGTTTCGGCAGACTCACAATTGAAGCGTGTCTTCTGTGAGATACAGAAAACGCATCGTTGATAAAAATATCTCCCAAACTTGCGAGTTTCCTGGCAAAAGCCAAGTCGTTTTTCTTTTCGCCCGGATTTAATCGCAAATTATCCAACAAAACTACATTTTTCATTTCTATTTTTTTTTCTAAAAATTTACGTATATGCCCAAAACTCAAAACTTTTCCATTTTGTTCCTGATGCGAAAGCAAAATAATTTTGTAATTTTTTTCCAAAAAATATTTTATGGTCGGGATATGCGACAAAATTCTAAAGTTATCGGCAATTTTGCCGTTTTTCATCGGAATGTTGAAATCTACTCTCAGTAGTAATTTTTTGGCGTAACTCATAATTTCATTGTTACCACACTCTAAACCCGGGAGACCTTTTTAATAATTTCTATAAATTTTTTCGAATTTAAGCTGGCCGCGCCGACCAATAAGCCGTCCACCCGGCCCAATCGCACAAAATCGGCGGCGTTTTTTTCGTCCACCGACCCTCCGTAAATTATTCGGATTGAAAAAGCGATTTTTTTGCCGAACATTTTCAAAAGCTCTCGGCGAATCAAAACCGACATCTCAAAAACATTTTTTGGACTGTCGGGTTTTGAATTTTTATTGGAACTTATTGCCCAAACTGGTTCGTAAACTACAATTAAATTCTTAAGAAGTATCTTTTTAACGCCTTTTAATCCCTCTTTGAGTTCCTCGTGAATTATTCTGGGAAACGCAACATCCCTTTGTTTCTCCAACTCCCCAACACACAAAACAGCTTTCATGCCAGATTCCAACACAGCTTTTATCTTTTTGTTTATTTTTTCGTTCGTTTCGCAAAGCGCGCGTCTCTCCGAGTGGCCAAGAATTACATATTGCACTCCGCAATGTTTCAGCTGATGCCAGGAAATTTCTCCAGTATACGGGCCAGTATCTTCCCAAAAAGAATCTTGGGCTCCAAGTTGGAAGTTAGAGGTTAGAAATTTGAGGTTGGAAATGTGAATAGTGGAAGGGGCAATAACCACTTCAACGTTTCTTGCGCCCGAGATGCCGGCCGAAATCTCTCTTGCGATTTTAACCGCTCTGCCCGCGGAATCTGGATTTGCTTTCCAATTTGCAATTATAATTTTTTTAGTCATTTTCTTAAAATTTTTGCCGCTTCTTCCGGGGGAACCTTTACGACGTCAATTCCCGCGCCCAGCTCAAGGCCTCCCCAAATGCCGACTCTCGGCAAAATTTCGACGTGCCAGTGGTAATGCATGGCATCGCGGCTTTTGGGAGGAGCAGTATGGACAACCATATTAAAATCCGGATTTTTTAAATTTTTATCCAATTTGGAAAAAACGAACTTCATCGCGCCTGCCAAATCTTGCCTCTGCTCAACATCTATCGCCTCGAACCTTGATTCATGGAATTTTGGATAGATTCTAATTTCAAACGACACCCTAGAGGCGTAAGGAGCAAGCGCCCAAAAATGCCGGTTTTCAAAAATTATCCGTTTTTTGTCTTTGGAATCTTGCGACAGCATATCGCAGTGTACGCATCGCTTGTGTTTGTGGAAGTACGCGCGCGAACCGGCAATACTGCTTGCGACATCCGGCGGAACGAATGGAATCGCAAATATTTGCGAATGGGGATGCGGCACAGAAGCTCCGGAGGCGGAACCGTGGTTGTGTATTATTAAAATGTAATCAACGCAGTCTTCGCTTCGCAAAACCTGAAACCTCGAAACGTAAGCTTCTATTAAAACTTCGATTTCTTTTTCTGACATTTTCGCGAAATGCCGTTCGTGGTTGCGAACAACCACAACCTCCTGAAAACCGGCACCGCCAGCTTTTTCATAGATTCCGATTTTTTCAACAACCGGGCAAATCCTAGAATTGTAAACAACCGGGTATTTGTTTGGGAAAATCATAACCCACCAGTCTTTAATATCGTTTTTTCCGGGCTTTGGATACCACAAAAGAATTTTTTCGTGCCCGGAGGCTTTTGGATCTTCAAACGGGCACTTGGATTTGGGCAATGGTTTTACGCTTAATTTCTTAAAAAACACCGGTTTTTTAACCAAGCCCGAAGAAATCAAAACCCACTCGCCCGAAACAATGTCTTTTCGAAATTCGATTATTTTTTTCACCCCGTATAAAAATTTACATCTAGCCCATTTGACCACTCTGGACTTTTAAAAGTAAACAATAAATTCCTGGCAAGATAGTTTTTTGTAAATTTTTTGACGGGGTTCATAAATTTTTTATCCTCCTGCTTATTTTAAGTACTTCCAAAAGCGATTTCAAATACGAAGAAAACTTTACATGAGTTTTGGGATCGTTTATCCAGTTCGCCGGAATTATTCCTATTTTAAAATTAAATTTTCTCGCGAGCGCCAATGCCTCCACATCGAACATCCAGCCATTCACATTTGAAGCTCTGAATATTTTGTCCGCGGCGTAATCCCTAAAAGCCTTAAAACCGCACTGGGTATCCCAAATTCCTTTCACCGCCAAACGCTGGATATACAAATTTCCCAAATTTCCCAAAAATCTTTTGTGCCACGGCTGCGGAACGGCTTGTTTGGCGCCTGGAGCATCTTTGCTGTCTCTTGAGGCAATCACAACATCGTAGCCTTTATCAAAAAAGTGGCGCATTTTGTCGAAATGTGAAATATCAGTGGCATTGTCGGCATCTGCAAACAGGCGAATTTTCCCCTGGGTGTTTAGTATGCCCTCTCTTACGGAAAAACCCTTGCCTTTGTTTTTTTTTCGGTCAATAAAATTTAAGTTAACCACTTCTTTAACCATCTCTTGAACAACTTCCGTGGTTCTGTCTCGCGAGCCATCGTTTACCACTAAGATCTCATAGCTATACGGCTGGCTTGAAAAATATTCCTGGAATCTTTTGAGGGTTTTTCGAATTCTATCTTCTTCGTTGTAAGCCGGCACTATTACCGACAAATATATATCCGATTGTGGCATGCAGTAATTGTATCACGCCTATTTTTTGTTATCCAAAAAACTTTGGAGAATAAGCGCCGCTGAAGAGGCATCTACCATTCCTTCGCGCGCGGCGCCGGACTTTTCAACTTCGGCGGTGCTTAGAACTTCGTTTTGAAAAATTATTTCGATACTCAATTCTTTTCGTAAAAATTCTCCGAAATTCCTGGCTTTTTTTGTAGACTCCGTTTCCTGCATCGAAAATCCCAAAGGCAGCCCCACAACAACCGCCGCAACCTGTTCGGCATCAACTATTTTTTTTAAATTTCTCGCTACCACATTCCAGCGTTCCGGCCCGCCGGCAACTTCCACGTATTTTGGAAAAGCCAACTTCGCGCCTTCGTCCGACAACGCAACGCCAATTCTCTTTTCCCCGTAATCTATCCCAAGATACTTCATATAAAGTGATGTTAACACAAAATCCTCTTAATCGTAACTGCTAACCCAACGTCGCGATCGCGGTAAAGAGTTAGCAATATGCCTTATTATTATTCTTCGTCATTACAATTCTTTCACAGTGCCGCGAGCGCCGATTTCTAGAATATGAACATGTTCCAATAATCCGTTATCCCGCAGATCTAGTAAAAAATCTTCTGGGATTTTACTTGTGCCAATCCATACGCTTTTATGCAACAATCGAAATTCCAAAAATCGCAATATTTCGCGCAGCCAATCTCTTTTCTTTTTTAATAATTCCGGTATATCAAATGTAATAATTTTTAACTTCTTTTCATTCTCAACTTTATATTGTAGCCGTTTATTCCCAAAAAGGATTTTGAGTTTCTTTAATCCTTTTTCAGTAGCTCTCCATAACGTTCCTTTTTTTGATTGGTTTTTGCTGATTAACCCTTCGCGCTTGAGTTTGTTGAGAAGCGTGTAAAAAACCTGCTGTTCCTCGCGTTCAATTTCTCGTGGCGTTTGTTTTTTAAGTTGCTTATATTCAACAATACCAAGCGCGGACTTATACGAACGCTGATAAGCGCCGAAAACTAAATCGAGTAACTCTAGAGTCAAAAACGCCCCACCCTTTAGTTCTTCTAGAATAGCCTTCATATTTTCTCCTCTCCGCATGTTGCCTCTTAAATACTGTCTCCTGTATATTTTTTGTTTTTCCATATTTTTATATTTTTATTAACTTTTACATTGCTAACCCAACGTCGCGATCGCGGTAAAGAGTTAGCAGTAGTATCTTTAGAATAACACGGATACCAAATAATCATAGATAACATATGGAAAAAAAATAGTGGTTCAAAAAAGCGAAAAGCGGCGCTTCGCGCCGCTTTTTTTTCAATTTGTTAGTTTTGGAAGAAAAATTTCCTCTTCCAAAACTTTTTGAGGAATTTTAACCTTTGCGACTTTAATATAACCCATAAAATCGTTAAGGTCGTATTTTTCTGTTTCGTCAAAATAAGACCAGGTAGACTTAAGCCAGCCTTCATCAAATAAAAACTCAACTGAGGGCGCTTTTAGCGTATCGTCAACAACAAAGCGGAATTTTTGATATGGGAACGTTGTTGCAACCAACTCGCCTGGCTTTGGTGACCACCAAAACTGGAGCCGGTATTCAGAACCAACAGTCCCATTTACAGAACCTGTGCCCAAGAAAAACCCGCCGGAAACTGAACCCGTTACCGATCCAAAATTTTCCAATCGCAACAATTGGTGTTCTTTAAACATACCTGTCTCCAAAAGTTGTTCACGGTGAGTTCTCGCCGGTCCACAAGACGCAAGAAAAACTAACACAAAAGCCAACAAACCTTTCATGTTTCCTCCTATTTGTTATATTTTCAAACCTTTATAAAGAATGCGCCCAAAATACTATTTTGTCAATATCTCTGATCCATTTTTTGTGACCACCAATGTGTGTTCAAAATGCGCGGAGCGGGAGCCATCGGCTGTCACCCATGTCCATCCGTCGTCCAAAAGTTTTACTTTTGGGGACCCTTCGGTCGCCATCGGCTCAATTGCTATAATCATATTTTCCAAAAGCTCTATTCCTCTTCCGGGGCTTCCCCAGTTTGGAATTTCCGGATCCTCATGCACGGCATTGCCCACGCCATGCCCAACCAACTCTTTTACTACGCCAAATCCTTCTTTTTCCAAAAAATTTTGTATCGCAAAACCGATATCGCCGGTTCGGGCACCGACTTTTACTTTTCCTATGCCGATTTCTAGGGATTTTTTTGTGGCATCAATTAATTTGTTTGTTCCTCCGCCAACCAAAACCGTCAGCGCAGTATCCGTGCATAACCCCTCATACCACATCCCTATATCCAACCCGACAACATCGCCCATTTTTAAAACTCGCTCGTCCGGAATCCCGTGAACAACTTCTTCGTTGATTGACACACAAAGTGTCGCCGGATAATTTTCTTGGCCCATTGAGTTTGCGTAGTTTTTAAATGAAGGCTTTCCGCCGCTTTCTAAAATCCATTTTTCCGCAAGCTCATCAAGCCGCAGAGTTGTAACGCCGGGCTTTGCCTCCTTTGCTACGCGCGACAAAACGGCGGCAAGTCTCTTGCCGCCCTCTCCCAAAATCTCCAATTCTTTTTTATTTTTTATAATCATAGTTCCAACATTTTAACTACTTCGTTGTGAACCTCTTCTATTGATTTTTCCCCATTTACGGTCAGAAGCCTTCCAGAGGTTTTGAAATAGTTGATCACAGACACGACAAACTCCTCAAACTCTCCAAGCCTGTTTTTTATTGCGTTTTCGTTATCATCTTCTCTCCCGCGGGCAAATAAGCGTTGCCTCGCTTCTTCGTCGGAAATGGCAAGCTCAATCGGCTTTATGGAAAAATGTTCCGCGGCTTCCGGCCAGTGCTGGAAAAAGTCGTCCAAAATCATAGCCTCCGCCAGTTTGCGCGGGGAACCCCCGAATACAAGCCCTGTGGATGTCGCGTAATTCTTCATGACCAGAAGTGCGGCAAAGCGCCACTGGCACGCAATAGTAAGGGTAGGAACGAATTTTCCTCCATCCAAAATACGCTTAATGCCGCCTGCTTCGTAACGCTCCAGAGAATTTTCCGGAAAAGTTGACGCGCGATTTTTAAAATCGCGCAGCAACCCGCCGGAACTGATAAAATCAAATTTAAAATTTTGTATCAAAATTTCAGCTTGAGTATCTTTACCGGAGCCGGACTTACCTAAAAAAAATATGACAGGTTTTTTTGCCATACCCCCATCTTAAAACATCTTATTTGTTTCTACCACGGCTATTCGTACGAACGCAAGGAAAGCTGGGCTTCAATTTGCCTTGCCGTTTCAATAACAACCGATACCACAATCAAAAGAGCGGTTCCTCCGATTGTAAAAGTTGTAACCCCGGAAACCCCCTGGAGAATAAGCGGAAGCACTGCGATTCCTCCCAAAAACAACGCCCCAACCAGGGTAATGCGGTTTACTATTTTATAGAAAAATTCTGAAGTTGACGGACCTGGGCGTATTCCAGGCACAAACGCTCCGCTTCGCTGAAGGTTCTTGGACATCGCGTCCGGGTCGAACGTAACCGAAGTATAAAAATAAGTAAAAATAACAACCAGCAAAAAGTAGGCTGAAGCGTATGTCCATGGGTTTCCAATTATGCCCAATATGAAAATTGAAAGCTGGCTCAACAGAGAGCTTGAGGACGAAGAAAAGAAGTTCGCTATCATTTGCGGAAACAAAAGTATCGAAAGCGCGAAAATTATTGGAATCACTCCCGCCTGGTTCACTCTAATTGGAAGGTGTGTTGAAACTCCTCCGTAAACTTTCATTCCGCGCACTCTTTTCGCGTAATAAACCGGAACACGCCTCTCGCCCTCCGTAATTACCACAACAGCCGCGACGGTCACAACCGCTATCACCAAAAATGAAATCAGAGTAGGAAGCTGTGATTGGTCGAAAGTAAGAAGAGTCTGCCCCACGCTCAATGGAACACTAGAAACAATTCCCGCAAAAATCATTACGGAAATTCCGTTTCCAATTGAATACTCGGAAATAAGCTCGCCAATCCACATAAGCAAAATTGAACCGGCAGCTACAATTAGCATGCTACCCAATTTTTCTCCGGAATCAAACGCTATAACCCCTTGCCTTTCCAATATCGTAAGAAGACCGAAACCCTGCAAAAGCGCCAGCGGAAAAGTAAACAGCCTGGAATACTGGTTAAATTTCTGCCTGCCGGCTTCGCCCTCTTCTTGGTACATCGCTTTAAGCGTTGGAAAAATCATGGTCAAAAGCTGCATTATAATAGAACCTGTGATATATGGACCAACTCCAAGCATTACCACCGAAAGATTATCCAAAGCCCCGCCAGAAAACACATTCAAAAGCCCGAAGAATTGATTGCCGGAAAAAAAGGCTTCAAGCCTCGCAGGATCTACTCCAGGAACCGGGATTGCGGCCAAAAGCCTAAATGCCGCCAAAAAAGCGAACAAAAATAAAAATTTCTTCCGCAAATCTACGTCCTTAAAGATAGCCAGAATTTTACCCAGCATAATTTTTGGCGGTTTTTGAGATTAAAATGTTTTTATCAAAAACAAATTTTTTATCCGTTTTTCCCTTTCCCAACACTTTTATTTTAAATTTTTCTCCTTTTTTGGCTTTTACCAATCCGGATTTAACCAAAAGTTCCGGAGTTATTGTTTCTCCGTTTTTAAATTTTTTATCGATTTTTTCAATGTTAACCACGTAAGGATCTTTTCGGAAAGACGCGAAAGCATATCCCCTTGCCTTGTGGATCTTTTTTATAATGTCGCGGATCTGCGGGCGTATCCTGCGCCCAGCTCTCGCCTTTTGGCCCTTTATCCCCCGGCCCGAATAAGTCCCGCGTTTTCCACCTCGGCCGATTCTACGGCTAACTTTTTTAGTTTTTATTAATTGATGCGCTTGCATAAGAATGTTTCTTATATTAACTTCAAAGATAGAAAATAGCAAGAAAGGAGGTAGATCCAAGTGCGCTATAAAGTGCGTTGCGGACAACTAAAATCAAACGGATTGCGCTTTTATACCCAATTTGACAACGGCTCCACAAAAGAAATGGCTGTTATCTGCATTATGGCTGGTTCGCTTCACGACCCGAAAAGATACCGAGGACTGGCGCATTTAGTTGAACACGTTATAACCGGAGAAGCTCGAGAACACAACGAAAGAGAAGTTGCTTTGCTTTTTGCAAGAACAATGGGCGGGCCCGATGACAATATTTTCATTACAACCGATAGGACTCCAACCACTTACGGCCCCGGAGACCTGATAAGAAAGCATCACAACAGAAAACTTTTCCATATTTTCGCAAGCATGGTCAAAGAACCGGTTTTCTCGTCAAAGATACTTTCAATGGAAAGCACCGCGGTATTGCAAGAACACTACCTACGAGGAGAAGATATAATTGAACAAAAAATATTTGATTTGTTGTACGAACTAACCTTCCCCGCCGAATTTCCAGCAAGAAATCCAATCGACGGAAGTATGGAAGAAGTCAGAAAAGCCACGCTTCAAACTGTAAAGATTTTTCATAACCAATACTATGTGCCCAAAAACGCGTTTGTCATATACCTCGGCCCCAAACACGAAGAAGCTCGTAGAATAATAGAAAGCGAGCTTGGCGATTGGGGAGTAAATTGGAAATCCAACAGAAACAGAGAAACCGGCTTTTTTTTGGGCAAAAACCAAGGAGGATTTAAGGCGCTCGCCGAATCAGTAAAAAAAGAGCTTGTCAGCGAGGGTTCGCACCAATACCACACAGCAGTGGGTTTTTCTACAGAAACCTACATGACCGACGATGCGGAAGCCCTGGATGTACTGGCGCAAATTCTTTCCGACAGGATGTACAGAAAATTGCGGACAGAAAACGAAGAATGGCAAAAAGGCGCGTACAGAACCCCGGTTTATACGGACCGCTCGTTTGCCCACGGAATATTCTACTTCCACTTTGCCACAACCGACGAACAATTTTCAAAATACGGCATTGAGGTTTTTCGCGAAGAATGCAAAAAAATTTCCGAAGAATTGACCTCGAGAGACGAACTTGAAGCTTGGATCGGATATTTGTACGACTACGAATTTTTTGACAACTTTCAGAGAAGCCCTGGCAGGTTGATGGAAATGGTGGCAAGCGCGGTTGCAAACGGCGACACCGATCTTGAAAAACTCCACGCAAGGGGAGAAAAACTAAAATCGTTCCTTCAAAAAGGCGGAAGGCAAAAACTCCGCGAAGTTGCCCAAAAATATCTTTTAAATCACAGCGCTACTGTAATATCTAAACCAAAGTAAGCCCTCCGACCATGGTCGGAGGGTTATTAATTTGACAAACTAGTTGATTCCGCGCTATACTTAAAATAGTCCATAATTAAAATGGATTTTATTTTTAAAAGAATACTAATTACGAATTTTCTACAAATATACTAATTTTGTAGATTCGTATATTAGTAAATTATTAGTAATTGGTAATCTATGTTGGACCTCAAAAATCTCAACTCCGCCTTGGACCAATTGGCGGAAGAAAAGGGAATATCAAAAGAAAAAATCTTGGAAACAATCGAGATGGCTCTTGCGGCCGCCTACAAAAGGGATTATGGCAAAAAAACGCAAATTGTCCGCGCGGAATTCGATATTGCGTCCGGCAAGGCTAAGTTTTGGCAAATAAAGTTGGTTGTCGATGAATCAATGATAAAAACTGAGGAAGAAATCGTAGCTGAAGAAGCAGCGAGGGAAGAGTTTAAAAAAGAGCTCCAGAGCGAAAGATTTGAGGCAAAAGAAGCCGCGAGAGAGGCTCTTATGGAGGGAAAGGAAGAAGAGCTGGCAGAGGGAGAAGTAAAAAAAGTGCGCTTCAATCCGGAACGCCACACAATGCTTGATGAAGCCAAGAAAATAAAAAAAGACGCAAAGCCTGGAGATGAACTCACCTTCCCGCTCGAAACCAAAGATGAATACGGAAGAATAGCCGCCCAAACTGCAAAACAAGTTATTTTGCAAAAGCTTCGCGAAGAAGAAAGGGATTCGATGTACGAAGAATTCGCCGCAAAACAGGGAGAGGTCGTAAGCGCTCTAGTGCAAAGAGTGGAAGGAAGATTGGTATTTTTGGACTTAGGAAGAAGCATTGGAATACTCCCGCCCGAAGAACAAGTGCGCGGAGAAAGATACAGAGTAAACGAGAGAATAAAGACGCTTGTGTTGAGCGTTGAAAAAACTCCAAAGGGCCCGTCAATCCGCCTTTCGCGCTCGCACCCCCAGCTTGTTCGCAAACTTTTTGAAATTGAAGTTCCGGAAATTGCTTCCGGAGTCGTTGAAATTAAAAATATAGCCAGGGAAGCCGGCTCGCGCACAAAAATAGCTGTCATCTCAAACGAAGAAGGCGTGGATGCCGTAGGTTCGTGCGTAGGACAAAAAGGGGTAAGAGTAAGCACGGTTATCGCTGAGCTTGGCGGAGAAAAAATAGACATTGTGCCTTGGACCGAAAACCCGGAAAAATTCATCCAAAGCTCTCTTTCTCCTGCAAAGATTTTGGATGTTGAAATCGACCAGGAAAATAGGGCTGCCAGGGTTACCGTGGCGGAGGACCAGCTTTCGCTCTCAATAGGAAAAGGCGGCCAAAACGTGCGCCTTGCGGCAAAACTAACAGGATACAAAATAGACATCCGCGGAAGGGGCGGTGAATTAGTGGCAGAAGCCGATACCGAAGGCGAAGTCAGCGGAGAAGGACTGGCAGAATAATCCACAAACCGCCACTTGACATTCTAAACTCACTTGCTATACTTAAATCATCGAGTATCAGTCGATGACCACATCACTTGTGGGATCAAAAACAACATCTTCAACTTGGAGATGTTGTTTTTTATTTGTATCGTTTGTTAACATAAACATTGCGGAGGCATTGGAGGTCGAAACTAGACGGTTCTAGTCGTCGATTGATACTCGAACGATCCCACTAAGGATGTGGTTCAACTCCACCGGCCTCCGCGCAAAAACCCGACTCTATGTCGGGTTTTTGTTTTATCGAGAGAACTTCGAGAGGACGAAAAGACTTGTCGTACCAGCGGTTGCCAGACCAGTTCCAATTGAAATCGGAAAGGCCGCCATAGTTGGAATTACCGCCGTTGAGACGGTTGGAACAGTCCTCGAAATTTGCTTGCCTCCATCCATGTCTTCGGAAGTTGAGCAGCTTCAAAAGAAACTTATTCTCTCCTTCCTGTAGCTGGGACACACCGGCATTTTTTCAGGCGGCAGTTGTGTAAATATTACACAAACACCCGCGCCAGAGACAAGCAAGCAGTGCTCTGATAATTTCTAAGCTTTTGGCTTAGGATTCCGGCGACGGCAATCCGTAAACGGCCGTGCATTAGCCTAATCTCATTTTCATTTTACAAAAATTGAATTCGAAAACAAGTTAAAATCAAAATCGCCAAGTTTCTAAAAAAGAAACTTGGCGATTATTAATTCGAAGTTCAAAGGGTCAAGCGCTCAAAATCAGAGCACTGCGAGAGGACGAAAAGACCCGAAGTACCAGCGGCTGCCAGACCAGTACCAATAGAAATCGGAAAGGCCGCCATAGTCGGAATGACCGCCGTCGAGACGGAAGGAACAGTCCTCGAAGTATTCTTCGTACCATATCCATGTACTTGTATTTCCATCACATTTTCTCTCCGTGTATGGGTACATTTGAGGTATGACATTACCTTCTACCGCCCTCTCTAAGCGCCATTGAATATGGTTGAATCTTTCATCTTTTAGGAGTGCGAGTTTGATATGGTTTTCCCAATCGTCGGCAGAAACCCCGAAACGAGAATATTGTTTTCCATATTCATATTTGTTGATTTGGCCGGATTCCCGCAAACCTTCTAAAATTGGTCCCAAGAAATTCTCGTCACCCTCCCACATTTGTTTTCCATCCCGGTAATCCGGCTTGAGCCGAGTATCAACCAAAACGATTTCTCCCGAAAGCCAATGGGCTTTTTTATCGGGGATGATCTTTCCATCGATGTTTCTTAAAACCTTGCCTTGATATACCACTTCGTAGGCATGGTTGTCCGGCCTTACTTTCCAGCCAGTAAATTCGGCTTTCCGGTCCATTTTAACTTTGGGAAGGAAATGGGGTTCCAAAAGAAGTTTTTTCCATTCTTTTACTTTCTTTTCTCCGTGTTTTTGGAGAGTCTTTTTAAAGGCAGAAAGGTCAAACTCTCGGCCGAAAAAATTCAAATGCGCCTGTCGCTCTTGTTCCAGAAAAACGTCTGTCCAGTCCATTTTTTGCTCCTTTTTTTGAGATGTTAAACTTCTGCATCCATTTTAGCAACATAAACTTTATTTGTCAATATACCCCATTTCGCAAGGGCTTGTATAATAGAAAAATGTCTATCGAAATTTTTGCGATAATCACTTCTCTT
This sequence comes from Patescibacteria group bacterium, assembly GCA_038062255.1. GTDB lineage: Bacteria > Patescibacteriota > Minisyncoccia > UBA11713 > 2-01-FULL-45-33 > JBBTXM01. The sequence continues at coordinate 379 of JBBTXM010000015.1, read as the reverse complement.
GCGTCGGTTTTATTCGCTTTGATACTTCGCGCGAAAGTTAAAAAAGCTCCGGAAGGAACTCCCGAAATGGTGGAAATAGCGAGAGCAATACGCGAAGGCTCGAAAGCTTTTTTGCGCAGGCAGTTTAAATCCATATTTTTTGTCGGCATTGCCGTTGCGGCAATTTTATACTTTATACTGGGAAAACCGATAGCAATTGGTTTTGTATTTGGAGCGATGGCATCGAGCATTGCCGCGTTTTTAGGAATGCAAACCGCCGTTATGGCAAACTCCAGAGTAGCGGAGGGAGCAAAAACCGGACTCAAAAGAGCATTTGCTTTGGCATTTCAAGGAGGCTCAGTAACTGGTTTTTTAGTTGTTGGATCGGGACTTTTTATAG
>JBBTXM010000014.1:0-11652 GCA_038062255.1 Patescibacteria group bacterium | reverse complement strand
CTTTTCCATTTGGCTGCTTCGAAATCAGTTCAGCAATTACGGCGCAAACAGCGCTCTCTTCAAAAAAATGATTCGTGAGCGCGCCTTCGATTTTTGCGTCTCTCGCATCGCGAACCAAGTCTCTCCTTTCAATGCGAAACTTGGTGCCGGCATCAATTGGACTCGCCTTGGCAACGACGCGCGAGCGGAAATTGTCCCATACGTACAACCCGGAACGTGTTTTGAAAAATGTGTCAGGGTTGCGTTTCTCTGCAAGCGCAACGGAAACCAGCTTGAGTGGGGTCAGAATGTCGATGGTTTTATTCATCGTTTTTCTCCTTTTTTCGGTCTATTTTTGTCTCAAACTCAAAGAACGAGTTTACGAATTAATTATACTCCTAAAACGCCAAAAAGTCAAATTCACCCCCACACCAATGCATTGGTGTGGGGGTTTAGGCTTATTTTCAGCCAAAATTCAACGTTTAGTTGCTATAGCAGTGAAATGTTAAATTTTATAATTTCAGCAAAAAAAGTAGCATCATTTTTTGCGTGATGCTACTAGTGCGACATTGAATAAACAATGGCATTTATAAAAATTTTGTATGAGTAAGTCGAAAATTTACCGGGATATTTCGGGTCGTCAGCCCACTCCGACGCGTCCATCAAATCAGTATTATGCGCTATAAAAACCTGAAGATTTCCCTTTTCATTAAAGATTCCTCGGATAAACGGCACCCGCCCCTCCTGCTCGAACGTATCCGCGTTGCTTGTGTAGGCGTAACCGATATTCGGCACCTGCACAATTTCTTCAATATCGAAAAAATTATGAAAAATCGGGTGGTTAAGCGGGATGTCAACAATTTCGCAATCTGGAAAAATCTTCTTCATCTCAATTTCAAAATTACCCCACTCAAAAGTTCCCCAAAAATCGTCTATCATCCAAAATCCGCCCCTTCGGAGATATTCGCGCATATTTGCGGCATCGGTTTCGCCCAAAACCATTTGCCCGCCCTCCGCCGAGTATATAAAAGGGTGTTTAAATAAATCCGGGCTATGGATTGGAATTACGCGAACCTGCGGAGCGATATCCGCATTGGTAAACCGCCGTATTATTTTTATGAGATTTTGGTCTCCGGTCGGATAATCGGTATACCAATTCTTAATGTATCCTGGAATACGGCCGTTATATACCAATCTTACAAAAGTGAAATCGTTGCCTTGATAGGTTTGGCTCTCTTCTTGCGCGAACAAAAAACCAGACGCAATAAGCAAAAAGCAGGCCATGTATTTCAAAACGTCCTCCTTTCAAATTTCTATTTTTTATTTTACCACTTTTCTTTGGTTGAAGTCAAGTTGCGAGTCGCCTCTTAAATCTGTTGTAATTTCTCGCTCCAGAGCGGAGAGAACTTCTTCCGTATAAGAATCAATTCCGACAACATTTGTGTCGTTTACCAAAATAGGCGATGTTCCAACTTGGCTTTCTATGGGCCGGAGCCCTACTTGGAAAGAAATCGACATAGCCGGGCGCGAAAATCCCGTGCCCGCCGGGACAACTCCCGCCCTCCATTCCAAAACTCCGGTTTGTTCGTCAAAAACCAAATTCGCGTCGGAAGGCAATATAATTTCTTTAAAACCAATGTAGGGAGGCAAAGAAGTCTTAACAATCGTATTTTTTATATCGTTTAAAGGATTGGCAAGCGCCCAGTTTATTGTATAGGTAGTTTCTTGGCCTATCTTTGGAGGAAGGGATCCGGAGTTTGTTATGGTGGAACCGAAATAAAGGCCGCGGGAGGAAAACTGGATTTTCGAAGAAATCGGTATCTCCACTTCGTCTTCTCCTGAAACTTCGGCTCCGGGGAAGCCCTGCACAGGCTTTCCGGGTTTTAAAACCGCTGTAAGAACAACTTTCGGATGCGGAGAACTTGAACTCAAAACTATGTTGTTTTTAATTTTAAAAGAAAAACTGACAACTCCAGTAGCGCCCGGAATAATATTTGAAAAATCATCATAAGTGGAAGAATTCCAAATTATTGTTTTGGAAAATGCCGAAAACGAACCGTTTCTCACTCGAACCGACGCGAAATCAACTTTGTCGTCTTCGATTTTCACCTCAAGCGATGCGTCTTGGACGCTTTCCGGTAAATTATTTTTCCATCTGACAACCGCGTTGATTTCTTCGCCAAGAGAGGCTTTGTAAGCGCCCTCCTGCCCCTGTGGCAAAATATCAACGCTCAAAAACGGAGAACTCGGAACAATAGCGGCTATCGCTTCGTCATAGCTTAAAATTGAATCGTCTTTCTTTACCCCGATAGACACCTTGAAGCTTTCGGCGGAAGCGCCAGTTTCTTTCAAAACACCTTCTATTTCTATGGTTCCGTCTTGGCCAGCCTCGAGGCTGCCCACGCTCCATATATTGTTGCCTTCGCTGGGAACCGGGCTTGCCGATTTAAATTCAAATCCAGACGGGTATTCCGCCTTGGCATACAAGTCGGAAACCAAAAATTCCGATTGGGAAAAATATTTCAAAAATATTTTAATTTCCCGCCCCGCCCTAGCCTCTGACGGAACTTCCAAAGAAACGGTTACGGGAGACTGGGCAATAGAGAAAGAAAACAAATATTCTTTCGCGAAAAACGCGGAAGCATCTTTGGGTTTGTATTCGAGCACAGCTCGCGCCGAAAGCTCCGTTCCCCGGCCGCCAAAAATAACAGATTCAAATTCAAACTCTCTTTCTTCTCCGCTTTTTATAACACCCAACTCAATGCGTTCTCTTATAGAATCTGGCCCGCCTAGACTCGGCGAGGCTGGAATACTAAAAACCAAAGAAGTGTTTTCTATGTCATTCGCGTTGCGGTTCGATACAATCACGCTCCACTTTATGTTTTCTCCGCTTTTTATTTCCGACGGCCCTTCGATTTTAACCTCCACGCTTTCAAAGTCAAAAATTCCGGAACCGTAAAAAAACGCCAAAATTCCCAAAACAATAAGTGTTGCAAAAATTAAACTGGATTTTTTCGATTTTATTTTTGCCATAAAAAAATTTTCGCTTTTTGCGCCTTCTTCTTGTACAGAAGTTTCGGCCAAAGCCGTGGCTTGGCCAGAAGCGGGTCTTACAAGCTCGGGGGCGTGCCCGCGCTCTTCAAATTCTTCGCCTTTTTTGTAAAGCCGTCTTTTTAATTCATAGAGGCTGGCCATAAATTCATTATACTTTCCTTAACGTCGTTGGGCAAAAATGATTTTTCCAAGCTTTTACCATAGCCTTCGTGTGAAAAAATTGTCCTTATAAAATCTGTGGACGTGTTTTCGTCAAAATTTTTTTGAGTAAAGTAATTTTTCACCAAGGAATAGTAGTTTTTATCCGCATCTTCGTATGGCGTAAGCAAGTCCAGAGTTTTGGCAACTTTTCCGGCGATACCAAAAGACTTAAAATCAAAAATGCGCTTATTTTTGGCAAAAGCGTCGTAAATAATCGGCAAACCGCCGTTTTTTACAAAAGAAAATTCGACCAAATCCAAAAAGTCCAAATGCTGGTTCAGTTTCGAAGCCGGCTTTCTGGCGCCTCTAGCCAAAACCTCCATTTTTCCAAAATCCCTAGTCAGCATGCGCACCAAAAAATCATGCTCGTTATAAAGCGTTTTTTTAATAACAATCCCTTCGGTTGAATAATACGCGCTTGACATTTATTTGTATATTTGATATAATTGAGATGGACAAATTTTGAGCCCAAAAAGGAGGGTTTATGAAGATGAATCGTGTTCTTGCCATTTTGGCGCTTTCGATTTCGGTACTGTTTTCCGGTTGTGGCCAAAAAGTGGTAAGCGCAACTGTTCTTGATGCGGTGGCCAAAAGCGGAGGCGGAGAAATATTGTATTCTAAATACAACACCGTAGTCGACCTTTTTGACAACGAAACCGTGACTGGCAACTTCGTGGTTTGCCTCAACGGACAGGTTTACATGGTAAGCGTCACGCACAAACCATGGTCAGACAACAAAATCGAACCAGAAACAAGCGAACCGTTATCAAACGCGACTTGCAATGTACCGAAAAAAAACTGAGTCACCCGAGGGCGCGCAAGCGCCCTTGTTTTTATTTTAACTCCCAGCCCCAATTTTTTCCATCATTTTTCCATTATTCTCAAAAAACACCGTTCCTTTCTAATTTACTAATCAAAACCTAGCGATAGCTAGAAAATGATTAGTAAACTGAAACATGCCGACTTTTATACCAACTTTATAGTTCTTTTATCGTACCGCGAGAACCTATTTCAAAAATATGAATATAATCCATCAACGCGCCATCCCGTAAATCAAGTAACAAGTCCTCAGGAATAGCGCTAGTGCCAATCCATACGCTTTTTTGGAGCATCCTAAATTCTAAAAACCGCAGCGTTTCCCGCAACCATTCTCTTTTATTTTTGAGCGCTTCTGGAATATCAAATGTTACTATTTTAATTTTTTTTTCTTTTATAATACTATAGCGATTTTTTCGTTTTTTTTGAATCAATCCCAATTTTTTCAATCCTTTCTCGGTGCGATGCCACAAGGTGCCTTTTTGAGATTGTTTTTTAGAAATCAGCCCATCTCTTTTCATGCGATTTAAAAGAGTATAAAACACCTGCTGTTTTTCTCGTTCAACTTCGTAAAATGATTTTTTCCGCGTATTTTCTTTGTATGTAATGCCGAGCGCCGACTTATAAGAACGCTGATGGGCGCCCAGTAACGCGTCAAGCAACTCAAGAGTAAGAAGAGCGCCGCCCTTGAGTTCTTCAAGCACTATTGCTGTGTTGCTTTTTAATCCAAGCGGTCCCTTTACAAAACCGTATTGTCTTTTATATTCCTTCTTTTGTGGCTTAGCCATAATAAAAACATACCAACAAACTAACCACTAATCAAATGCTAGCGATCGCTAGAAAGTGATTAGTAATACTTATATAGGCTATTACTATAACGAAATATTTATTTTATCTCCAACAGTTAATTCAACTTCATTTATACTCGTTTCTTTTTTAATTTCTGGTTCGTATTTTTTAAACACATTCAATGTTTCTTGAGATGCTATAATTTTTGCCGTTCTAATTTCTCCTGGCTTCAAACCAGCAACTTTTCTTGCGGATTGAATTCCTCGTACCAAATCGCGCAGCAAACCCTCTTCTTTGAGTTCTGGAGTAATTTCAGTGTTCAACTCAAATTTGTTTCCGAAATCTACTTTTTTAACATTCGTCTCTTCTTTTATCAAATCAACCAATTCCTGGTTTTCTAACATTTCTCCGATAACCGTTGCGTCTTGCAGCGGCTGCCGCACTTTAATGCCGGCTTTGGCTCTCGCCTCCAAAACAAACGAAACGTTCTTTCTCACCTTAACCATATCATCCAACAACTTTTCATTTACCTTGCCCGCTTCCGGAAAATCCTCCAGATGGATACTTTCTTTTTCTCCACCAAGTTCTTTGTATATTTTTTCCGAAATAAACGGAGCGAGGGGCGCTAACAACTTGCAAGTTTCAAGCAAAACAAATTTCAAAACATTTTGCGTTTCTATTTTTTCCGGAGATTCTTTTTTCATCACATCGCGGATTCTGCGGACATACCAGCGCGATATGTCTTCCGTTACGAAATATTCGATATCCCGCGCCGCGCCCACAATATCAAAGCCGTCGAGTTTGTGGGTAACGTTATTAGTAAGTTGGTTTAGCGCAGCGATAACCCATTGGTTTATTATTAATTTTGAATTTTGAATTTTGAAGTTTAAATCATTGCCGCTGTACATTTTTAGGAAACTCGCGACATTTTCCAAAATCACAAAAAATCTCCTTTGCGCGTCTTTTATGTCCTCCTCCTTAAATAATTTTGAATCCCAAGGCTGGTTTATGGTGAAAAAATACCAACGAACCGCGTCGGCCCCGTATTTTTCCATAAGTTCCATGGGGTCCACAACATTGCCGGAAGATTTGGACATTTTTTTTCCTTTTGCGTCCAGTAAATGGCCTGTGGAAATAACGTTTTTGTACGGCGCGGATTTTCCCAGCAAAGTCGATACCGCAAGCAAGCTATAAAACCATCCTCTAGTTTGGTCGATTGCTTCTACTATATAGTCTGCCGGATACCCAGGAGGGTTTGAAGCAAACGGCATAGAGCCGGAGTCAAACCAAACATCGACTACTTCGGGGGTTCTCGCCATTAACCCTCCGCATTTGCACTTCATAAACACACTATCGATATACGGCTTATGCAAATCCAAATTTCCGGATTCATCTACTGGTTCAGGATGCCACAAAATATTGTATATTTTTCCAGTTTCCGGATACGCTTCCTCCCCGCCCAAAATCCAAAGCGGATCTCCGTGGCTAATAACTAAAATATTTTTTCTTTCATATTCCGAATCGATATCGCCCAGCGCCAGCTCCATCCGTTTTTTGACATCATTTTTGGTTTCCCCCGCGGAGTTTATATCAACCAAATCCTTTCGCGAAACAATATCGACTCCGCCAAATTTTTGCTCCACAATTTTCGCCGTGGCCTTTGCGCGCGCGAGAGTTGAAGAAATAATAATATCAATTTTTTTAATTTTTATTTTCAGCGCATCCGCCGTGTCCTCGACTTCTTTTTTACCTCGATTGGTAAGAACGGATGTATATTCCGCTGTATCTTCCCACGGCCCGGAAATCCCCCGCACATTGTGATCCGCCTCGCCATGGCGCATGAATATAAAATTATTTCTTGGAACGGATTTTTCTTTAAGTTCGTCTACGGAACCAGGAACTTCCAATTTTCCGCAATCCGCGCACTTCCACACGGGCAAAGGCGTGCCCCAAAAGCGTTCGCGCGAAAACGCCCAGTTTTTTTCTTCTTTGAGCCATTCGCCGAACCTTCCGTGTTTCAAATAGTCCGGGTGCCAATTTATCTGTTCGTTATTTTTTAAAAGATTTTTTCTAACCTTGTTTACATCCACCCACCACGCCTTGCGGGCAAAATACATAAGCGGGGTTTTGCACCGCCAGCAAAACGGATAATCGTGTTCATACGAAAGTTCGGCGAAAACAAGCCCTCTGTTTTTGAGATTTTCTTTTATTAAAGAGTCGGCTTTTTTGAAGAACTGGCCATCCCACAAAAACCCGGGAGAAACCATTTCTCCTTTTTCATTTGTAGTATGAAAAACCGGCAAATCATTTTTTTTGCCCACCTGAAAATCGTCATCGCCAAAAGCAGGCGCAATATGGACTATTCCGGAGCCGTCTCCAACCAAAACAAAATCCCCGCCGATAATTTTGTATGGAGCGTTATTTTTGTACAAAGGCTCGTATTCTTGCCCAACCAAATCTTTTCCTTTGGCTTTTTTTATAATTTCATAGTTTCCGCCCAAAATTTCTAGCCTCGCTTCCGCGATTATAAAAATCTCTTCTCCAATTTTTGAAAATACATAATCAATATCCGGATTCACCGCCAGCGCCACATTGCCCGGGAGAGTCCATGGAGTTGTGGTCCAGGCCAAAAAATATGTGTTATCGAAGTTTTTTGATTTGAATTTTACGAAAAAAGAATCCTCTTTTACTTTTTGATAGCCCTGCGCGACTTCTTGCGACGACAATGCCGTACCACAGCGCGCGCACCACGGAAGCACTTTTAAATCTTCGTATAATAATTTATTTTCGTGGAATTTTTTTATAATTCCCCAAAGTTTTTCAATGTATGAATTTTCGTACGTTACGTACGCGTTTTCCATATCAATCCAAAAACCCATTCTTTCGGTAAGATTTTCCCAAAGTTCCTTGTATTTCCAGACGGACTCCCGGCATTTTTTGTTGAATTCGGAAACGCCGTAGCTTACAATATCCTTTTTGCTTTTGAGCCCAAGCTCTTTTTCAACCTGCACCTCCACCGGAAGCCCGTGGGTATCCCAACCCGCTACCCTTGGAACGCTAAACCCGCGCATTGTTTTATAGCGCAAAATTGCGTCTTTAAAAGCCCGGGTTTCTATGTGGTGCACGCCGGGTTTTCCGTTTGCCGTGGGCGGACCTTCAAAAAAGACAAAGTCTTTTTTACCCTGAGCTTGTCGAAGGGCTACACTTTTCGAAAAAATTTTATTTTCCTTCCAAAATTTAAGTATCTCCTTCTCGCTTTCGGACATGGCTTTACTCTAACAAAAAAGAGCCGTTTTTAAAAAGGCTCCCAAACTATTTTACATGCCGCACAAGCATGGCCAAAAACAAGAGCGATAAGGAAATAACAGTGCGCGCGTCTAATTTTATGTTTCTTTGAAAATGCGAAAGAATTGCAAAAAGTATCGGCCCGCTCGCCCAAACAATAAATTGGCCATACCAAAGATTTTGCTGATGGCCTAAAGCTTGCGCCACAAGGGCGTAGTTGACCAGTGTTCCACCAAACAATGTCAGCAAAAGCCCGCAAAATGTGGCGCAGAACGTGTACGCCAAAAGCGACTGGAATTGAAAACCGAAAATTTTTCTTTCAACGCCTCCGTCAATAATCCAAAAAAGAACTTGGTAGATAACGAACTGCCCCATTGCGATAAGAGCGAATTGTTTTAGCACTTATCCCCTCAAAAAATCTCTAGAATTAGAACGCGATTATAACCCGATAGTAACCACCGCAATCGCACAATCAAAAAATTAAAAAGAGCCGTTTTTAAAACGGCTCTTAATATTAGTTATCGGTCGCCAACCATGTAGCAACCATCGCAAAAAAAGCCCCGACAACTCCTATTCCCAAAGCAGCTTCTGAACTTCCAGTGCCAAAAGAAACCCCTAAAACAGCAACTCCATATCCAATCCAAATTCCACAAACGGCAATCGCTCCATACATGTTTAACTCCTAATCCTTAGTTTTATGTATCACATCTCCTCCGGAGCATCAATACCCAAAAGGTAAAGCCCTTTTTTGAGGGTTTCGGAAATTTTTGAAATCAACGCGAGGCGAAATTGTTTTTTTTCTTGGTCGTTCTCTTGTAAAATCGGATGTGAATGGTAAAATTCATTTGTTTTTTGAGCAAGAACATAAAGATAATCCGCTAAAACGTGTGGATAATAATTTATGAGAGCCCTTTCTAACTCCTCATCAAACCTGGAAATACTTAATAGAATTTGTCTTTCTTCCGAATCAATATCATCTCGAAAAATTTCTTTTATTTTTGATTTTCCATGTTTTCGCAATATGCTTCGCAATCGAGCATAAGTATATTGTAAATAAGGCCCCGTATTCCCCTCAAACGAAAGAGCTCTATCCCAATCAAATTCTATATTCGTTTTTCTGTTGTGCGAAAGATCAAAATATTTGATTGCACCCAAACCAACCATTCTTGCAATTTCATTTTTATTTTTTAGTTTGGAATTTTTTTCTTCAATGACCTTATACGCGCGGTTTTGAGCCTCACTTACCATTGCCTCAATCGAAATGACATTACCGGCCCTTGTACTCATTGTTCCCTCGGGCAATTTTACTATTCCATACGATATATGGAGTACATCTTCATAAATTTCTTCTTCTTTTGCGTATCCTAATTTTTTTGCCACTTCAAACACTTGTCCAAAGTGATACCCTTGTCGCATATCAACCACGTAGATATTTTTATAAAAATCGTATTTTTCTTTTCGATACCTAATTGTGGCAAGATCTCGCAATAAATATGTGGAGGCCCCGTCAGATTTTATTAAAACCGCCTCGCCCAAACCTTCGTCAGATAAATCAACGACCACCGCACCATCATCTTTTTTTTGCGCAACTCCTTTTTGCAAAGCTTCTTGAACAATAAGCGGCATATCTTTTTCGTAACTGCTTTCTCCTCTGTGTTCATCAAAAGGCAAAAGATTGAGCAGTTTTGCACTCTTCTCAAGATTTTTCATTGATATATCAACCATTTCCTTCCATAGCTTCCTATTTTCTATATCTCCCAGTTCAAGTTTTGCGAACTCTCTTTTTGCCAATTCTAATCGAGATGCTTCTCGTTTTATATTTTCATTACCAGAAATGTACATGTTCTCTAGTTTTTCAAAAGGATCTCCTTGTGAAAAAATTTCATGGCGCATGTGTGGCTCTAAATCTTTATATTCCAAAAGCAAAATACCGAACTGAGTACCCCAATCGCCCACATGAGTATCAGAAATAGCTTTGTAGCCGGCTTCTATGAACATTCGCTTGAGTGCATCACCAATTATTGCAGAACGCATATGCCCCACGTGCGGACGCTTTGCGATGTTGAGTTGAAAATATTCAACAATAACAATTTTTTTCTTCAAAAACAACCTTTTAAAAAAAGATTTGTTTGGGAACAATTCGTGCGAATTGTTCTTTACAGATTTGCCCCAAAGAGAAGAAGTGAGAATCGAGGACGCAATAAAAAAATTCAAAAATCCCGGGCCAGCGATTTCAACTTTATCGCAAAAGCGAGAAAGTTGCCCTGAGCGAAGTCGAAGGGCTAATTTCTCCGCCATTTCCAGTGGGTTTTTTCCTTCTTTTTTGGCAAGAACCAGCGCAGCATTGGAAGCATAGTCGCCGTGCTCCGCAGTTTCTGGAACCTCAACAGAAAAACCCGTTCCCCCGGGAACAACTTTTGCGATTTCGTCGGCAATGAGTTTTCTGAACATAGTTTAAATTTAGCCTAAAAAGAGCTAAAATGCTACCATTCAACCATGGCAACTCTTGCCGAAAATAGAAAAGCGAGATTTGATTTTGAGATACTCGAAAATTTTGAAGCGGGCATCGAGCTTTTTGGATTTGAAGTAAAAGCCGTAAAAAACCACAAAATGACGCTTGAGGGTTCTTATGTTTTTCCAAGGTATGGGGAGTTTTTTTTGGTTGGAGCCACAATTTCTCCGTACCAGCCCAAAAACACCCCAAAAGATTACGAACCAACGCGCGAACGCCGGCTTTTGCTGCATAAAAAAGAAATAAGCTATCTTTTGGGAAAGATATCGCAAAAAGGGCTTACAATACTGCCGATAAAAATTTATTCAAAAAACGGAAGAATAAAACTCGAAATCGCCCTCGCGCGCAAATTCAAAAAACACGATAAACGCGAAAAAATCAAAGAAAGAGAATCCAAACGCAAAATCGAGAGAACAATGAAAGAGATTTGATAAAACCCCGCACTTTGCAAAGTGCGGGGTTTAGTTTTAAGTCGGAAGTCCTGTGCCTCCGCTCACATTCTGACCACCGGTTTTGCAATAATCATCAATTACACCGCAAGCATTGTTAAATTTATTAACATCGAAACCGGAACCGTACATTTCTGCCATTTCAAGCGATAGATCATAAGTTTTCACCTGGCCATCGCGCAAAAGGCGTTCGAGCACCGTTGTCTTGCAAATAGCGCTCATCTGCGTTTCGGGCGCGTGAGATGGGTCAATCCGTCCCCTGTATTCAGCAAGCTTTTTGCGAAGTTGTTGTTTACGAGTTTCGTCTTTAGGCAAAACAAGTATTGGAGATTCGTCGGATGCATTGCCATTAATGGATTTAAAATCTGGAGGGCCAGAGCAATTGTCCCCTTTAGCATTCATTGCGCCTGCGTTGCGACGAGACCGAATTAAGCTTTCAAAAGAAGTTTGTTTTGCGCACTCAAACCCATCCATTCCCACCATTAAAAAACTGCACGTATTAGGTCCTTGACCAAGCTTACAAACTTCGTCAACCTGCTTTTTTGTTATCTGCATAAATTAAACACC
>JBBTXM010000013.1:0-36476 GCA_038062255.1 Patescibacteria group bacterium | reverse complement strand
TTTATGTATATAAACTTGTCGAACGGCAAATTATTGAAAGTAAGATTAGAGAAGCGGGTCTTAACCCGGCTGATTATGACTTGCGTGGTGTTGCACCATGGAATGTGCGGGAGTTTGTTACCGACAAGGAAGTTGAAAAGATCGAAAACGAGGGTTTTCCGGCTAGATAGTGTCCTGATCTCTCCCGCCAAAGTCATAAACATGGATAAAAAAGGATTTTCAAATATACTCATTGGAATTATTGTCGCCATTGTTCTCATGGGTGCTGGCGGTGCTTTTTTAATAACAAAACGTCTCGGCGTTCAGAAAGACCATTATTTTGATGATATTGCTAACCTCCCATCTTGTGGAGATAAAAAGGAGTTTTTTACTACACTACCAATCGCATTAGACAGCTTTGCAACAATAGACCCACGAGGTCTTTTGTCGCCAACAGCGCACACTTTTCCGGCTCCGCACCTATATTTCAGAATGGAAAAAAAGACCCCATTATACGCACCGGCAAACATGACTATTGTCCGAATAGATATCATTCAGGCTACCAACCGGCCTGAAATTATAGATGACGCGGCGATTCTATTTGGACTTTGTTCCGAATTTAAAGTTTACTTTGACCATGTAATTGACCTGACGCCAAAATTAAAAAAGGCGTTTGACGAGGCAAAAGTGGATCGTTGTGACGAATACACACTCACTTATAAAGACGGACCGGTTGATTGGAAAAAGTGCAACAAAAAAGTAAATCTTAGGGTTTCTGAGGGAGAATTGATCGGTTACGCGGGCGGTAGTGAACAAGCACCAATACCAATACTTGACCTTGGGGCATATGACTTGCGCATAAAACCTAATAACTATGCCAGTCCCAAAAGACAATTTAGAAGTGAACTTCTTTATAACGTCTGTCCTCTTGATTATTTTCAAGAACCGCTTGCCGGACAACTTAACGAAAAACTTGGAGGTTTTTCTGAGTTTGGTCATTCAAATACTTCTACGAAATCACCAACGTGCGGAAAAGTGATCCAAGATATCCCAGGTACTGCCAAAGGCAATTGGTTTGCTCCCAATATTGATACGGCTTTCTCTGGCCACGAGCCTCCACATTTAGCTCTCGTTCAGACGCACATTGACCAGTCTTTGCAGGCTTTTTCAAATGGAGACTCAACTCAAAAGAGTAATCTTGAAATGGGGCTTTATTACTTTACCCCAACCCAGTCGGGGTTTATCAATCTTGATTTTTCTCAAGTAAAACCGGATGGAAATGTTTATTGTTACGAAACTTCAAATACGTATAACAAGTATGAGCAAAAAGTAATCATCATTCAACTAAAAGACTCTGAAACATTAAAAATTGAAGGAAGGGAAGCAATCAGCTGTGGTAGTGGCCCTTGGGAATTTAAAAATCCAACTGAATTTGAAAGGTAAAATGTGCTTTAAACTTTAAGCAAGTGTTTAATCTGTTGTGAACTCGCTTCAGGAAACTCAAACAACTCCTCCCATCTTATGGTTCTCCACCTTCGCTATCAGCTTCGGCGGACAAGGAAAATCGTCCCATCCGGGGAGCCAAGAAACTAGATACGAACTCATTTTTTGAAAAGAAAAAGCCCGCGCACTATGCGGGCTTGGTTCTCTACTCCAAGAAATGTTTACAAGCACTACCTGGCTTGAAAGAGCGGGTATTCGTTACCCAATGCTTTAGTTTCATGTCAGGATTACCCTCCAAATCGTTTTTCACATCTGCTTGATGTTTTTTCTTCATCTCGTCAATTTCTTTTTGGAGCTCATTCTTGTATGACAGCGGATGAGGTTTGTCCAGCCACTTCAATTTATTTTCCAGTTCGTGGTGCCAACACTCAAAGCTATTCGGACAGACAACCCTCACTCCATATCCTGGGTAACCGCCCATCACAACTCTGTTACTCAAGGCTCCGCATACCCAACATTCAGATACTTGTAGGCTCCTAAATGTATCGCCTCGTTCACTTGGGTAATCTCTCTTGTCCAGATCAAAAAGCCTTACCGCTTTTGACATCTCAACCCCCTTTTTATAAAAGGTCTGTACTGCTATGGATAGTAACACTTTAAATCTGGTATGTGAATATACTCATTTTACCTCTCAAAAATGGTTCTAATATTGTTTACAATGCGGAACCATTGACAGATAGTACAGAAATGTGCTATCCTATTTAAGGAGGTGTGTATGCCAAATGAAGAAACTTTTAAGCTTTTTGAGATTGCTAAAAGCATCAAGTGGGCTAATAACAACGGGGAGTTTTTGGATGCTATAAAACGCCTGTAAGCCCCAAAGGAGCTCGCTCTTTGCGGGCTTCTTTTTTATATAAAACCAAACATAGTGAGTTCAAATTTAATTTTCAACCAATCCATAGTTCTAAACACATTCAACAGAGGGAGCTTTGAGGAGATTTTTAACTTGACAAAATAGCACCAAAGGTGCTATTTTGTTTTTGGAAAGGAGAAAATATTATGAAGAAAAATTTGTTTAAATTCTTCAAAACTCTGAAACTGCGTTTTAAAAAAGGACTCCGCGGATACTTGGAAATTAATATTGAATTCAACTGGGCCGGAAGAAGGATACATTTTAATCGGAGCTGTTTTGGGTGGCACAACTTCTCCGAAATGCACACTCGTGAAAACTGCCATGATCCCGCCTATTGCCAATGGCACGGCGCATTATAAAAACAAAAGCCGGCGACTAGCGCCGGCTTTTTTTATTTCAAAATTTTTCTGATACAATATCAAACATGACAATTCTACAGAGCTTAATATTGGGAATAGTAGAAGGTATTACGGAATTTTTGCCGATATCGTCCACCGGCCACCTGATACTTGCGAGCAAATTTCTGCATATAGGCCAATCCAATTTTACAAAAAGTTTTGAGATAATAATCCAGTTTGGAGCAATTTTATCGGTTATTGTTTTATATGGAAAGTCGTTTTTAAACGCTGAAATCTTAAAAAAAATATTAGTCGCTTTCATACCGACAGGCATAATCGGTTTTGCCCTCTACAAAGCCGTTAAAACATATCTTATTGGAAATGAAAACCTAGTTTTGTGGGTTCTTTTTCTGGGAGGCGTAGCGCTTATAATTTTTGAATTCCGACACAAACCCGCCTCCGCTGAAAGCGATATAACGCGCATCTCGTATAAACAATCTTTTTTTATAGGAATTTGCCAATCTGTGGCAATGATTCCAGGGGTTTCTCGTTCTGCCGCCACAATCATAGGCGGATTGTTTTTGGGGCTCAACAGAAAAACAATCGTGGAATTTTCCTTTTTGCTTGCAGTCCCCACAATGCTTGGAGCAACCTCGCTGGACCTCGCAAAAAACGCGGGTGCTTTTTCAAAAGATCAATTTCTTGTTTTGGCAGTTGGATTTATTGTTTCTTTTGCGGTCGCAATTGCAAGCATCAAGTTTCTGCTCAACTTTATAAAAAAGCATAATTTTGTCCCATTTGGCATATACCGCATACTTTTGGCCGTTATTTTCTGGCTGGTTGTGCTTAATTGACTTTCTTTCCACAAAAGAGTATTCTTATTTTATAGTAAGCAACTTATTTCGTTTTAATAAGCATTGGTTGGTCGACTTACTCTTTTTAGCAATTTTTTGACAATACAAATGGCAAAGAAATTATACGTTGGAGGGCTTTCTTACAGCACCTCCGAGGAATCTTTGAAAGGCTTGTTTTCACAAGCAGGCTCTGTTGATACCGCCACAGTCATAATGGATAAAATGACTGGCAGGTCAAAAGGCTTTGGTTTTGTGGAAATGGCAAATGACGACGAAGCTCAAAAAGCTATCGAAATGTTCAATGGAACAGAATTCGAGGGCCGAAAAATAACGGTCAACGAAGCTCGCCCAATGGAAGCGAGACCCCCGCGAACAGGGGGGGGATTCCGAAGGCAAAACAGCTGGTAAGCGTTATATCAGAGATTTCAAACACTCCCCGACCGCGGTCGGGGAGTGTTTGATTTTAATATCCCTGAAGTTTTATAATCTTGTCGTGCTGGCGGATCTTTTCCAAAGCTTTTGCTTCAATCTGGCGGATTCTCTCGCGGGTTACTCCGAATTCCGCGCCAACTTCCTCTAGGGTGTGGGTAATTCCATCGTCCAAACCGAAACGCATGCGGAGAATTTTCTGTTCTCTAGGAGCTAAATCAATCATTATTTCCTTCAAGTGGTCTTTTAAAAGCTTGCGCGAAGCTTCTTGAGCGGGAGAAAGGGTTTTTTCATCTTCTATAAAATCCCCAAGCACCGAATCTTCGTCGTCTTCGCCAACCGGAGCCTCAAGCGATACGGTTTCCTGGGAAATTTGCTGGATATGGTGGACTTTTTCCACATCTATATTCATCTCGGAAGCAATTTCTTCAGCTAAAGGATCCCTGCCCAAATCCTGAATAAGACGGCGTCGCACCTGTTGGTATTTTGAAATTGTTTCAACCATGTGCACAGGTATTCGGATAGTGCGGGCTTGGTCTGCCAAAGCCCTGGTTATCGCCTGCCGTATCCACCAAGTGGCATAAGTGGAAAATTTGTATCCTCTTCTCCAATCAAATTTTTCAACCGCGCGGAAAAGGCCTAGAGTTCCCTCTTGAATCAAATCCAAAAGCGTAAGATTAGGCGAACGGCCAACATATTTTTTGGCTATGGAAACTACGAGCCTCAAGTTTGCCTGCGCCAACTTGTTTTTGGCGTCTTTGTCGCCCTGCTCTATTCTTTTTGCCAGTTCCCTTTCTTCTTCGCCTTTCAATAGTGGTATGCGGCCGATTTCTTTTAGGTACATTTGGACGGAATCGGCAAAAAATTCTTCTTCTTTTTTCGGCCCTTTTGTTTTATCTCCCAAATCCAAAAATTCTTTGGCTTCCAAAATATCAACTCCGGCAGCTTCGAATCTTGAATACAAATCCTCCAAAAAAATTATGTTGTGTTCAATATGGGGAAAAGCGCTTAAAATTTCGGCGTATGTTATAAATCCGCGGTCCTTGCCTTTTTTTAAAATCGCCCCAACTCTTTCTTCTGAAAATTCTTCCTTTAGCTGGCTTTTTGTAACCTTTCCGGTTGGAACCGGCTTCAGCTTTTTAGAAACCTTTTTGTGTAAAACTTTTTTGGCTTTTTTAATTTTTTTGGGCTTTAGTTTTTTCACTTTCTTTTTTTTCATATTTTATTTATCTTATCCGATAAATTTTTAAATTCCGCCAAAAGCGAAGGCATATTTTCTTTTTTATTTTTTTCGGCATAGCTTATTTTTGCCGAAAGCAAACTCATTTGTTCCTTTACATGCTCGCGATTAAGCTCTCTTGCGCATTTTATAAATTCCGCTTCCGCGTTCTCCACTCCTTCCAAAAACAGCTCGGCCTCCAAAACCAAGCGTGATATAAAGTCCTTCAATCCCCCGCCAGACCCATTACGAATTTCGGCAAAAGCCGTTTGCTTGTCTCCAGAAAACAACGACGGTTCTAAATCCGCCGATTGTTTTCCCAAAAGTTCCGGGTACTTGGCGGCAATTCCCAAAACCCTGTTTTCTAAAAGCTCTTTCCTGGTTTGAGATTTTTTAGCATTTAGGATTTCTGGATTATTTAGAATTTCAGATTTATGATTTCGGATTTTACCAAGAGCGCCCCACACCACTTCTTCTTTTATATTTAAAATCGCGGTAATTTCCCTTACCCAATGGGCTTGTTCCAAATCGGAACTTAATGAAGCTACCGCGGGCAAAACACTTCGTTGTATCTCCCGGCTTAATTCCGGAGAACCGGCCAAAAACTTCTTTTGAGCCGAATCAATGTAAAATTGTACTATGTGGCGGGCGCCAAGTAAAGAGTCGGCCCAAAATTTCGGGTCGGCGGAAATAGCCTCCGACGGATCCTTGAAGCCATCCGGTAACTTGATTACTTTAATATCAAGTCCTTCTTTTAGAGCCGAATCAATCCCCCGCCTGGTGGCGCCCTCTCCGGCCTCGTCCATATCGAAAGATACTATCAATTTCTCGCAAATTCGGCTTAAAATTTTAAGATGGTCTAAAGTTAAAGCGGTGCCGGAAACCGCGACCATATTTTTGGTACCCGCCTGGTAAGCGCTCAAAAAATCCATATATCCCTCAACTAAGACGCATGAATTTTCTCGCAAGATTTCTATTTTTGATTTATGCAGTCCATACAAAATTTTGCTTTTTTGATAAAGCGCGGTTTCCGGAGAATTAACATACTTGGCCGACTTTCCTCCAGAAGAATCGACAAACAATCGTCCTCCAAACGCGACAACTTTTCCGGACTGATTGAATATAGGAAAAATAATTCTTCCCCTAAACCTATCATAATAACTATTTTCCGATTTTATAATTAACCCTGCTTTTTCCGCATCTTCGGCTTTGTGTCCTTGAGCTGAAAGATGATTAAATAATGTTCTCCAGTCATCCAAAGAATAACCGAGTCGAAATTCTTTGATAGTTTCAACAGAAAGTCCGCGATTTTTTAAATATTCTGAAGCTTCATTGTTTTCAAAAAGATTTTTTTCAAAAAACTTCGTCGATTCTTCCAAAATAGCAAACTCCTTTGATTTTGCGTCTTGGATTTCTGGAGATTCTCTTTTGAGTTCAATTCCGGCGCGCCCTGCAAGCGACAGAAGGGCTTCCTTAAACTCGCAGCCGTCGATTTCCATTATAAATTTGAAAACATCCCCTCCTTTTTGGCACCCAAAACAATGCCAAATCTGCCTTGCAGGGCTTACAAAAAAAGAAGCAGTTTTTTCATTATGAAAAGGACAGCGCGCCTTAAAATTAACTCCAGCCTTCTGGAGTTTTAAATATGAACCCAATAAATCAACCACGTCGACGCGGCTTTTGACATCTTCAATCTGTGAAGACATGTCTAAATTATACCATTATTTCGCTATTGGCAACACAACTGATACAGTCGTGCCCAAACCTTCAACGCTTTTTACGCTTATTGTTCCTCCGTGGGATTCGATAATGTTTTTGGCTATGTAAAGCCCGAGTCCGCTTCCGGAAGTAAACACATGCGACGCATTGGGAGCGCGGAAAAATTTCGTAAATACCCGGTCTATCTTGCCCGCTGGAATGCCTATGCCGGAATCTTTAACATCCAACCTGACGTTTTTTGAATCAGCAGAAACATTTATTACAACCTTTCCTTTGGCAGGAGTGTATTTAATGGCATTATCGATAATATTGTCCAGCGCAATAGTCATTTTTTCGTTATCAAGATTCATCAATGGGAGATCCAAGGGAACAGTCATTGAAACTTCAACTCCTTTGTTTTTGGCCTCAAGCCTTTGCCCTTCCACGACCGACTCCAAAATTTTCGAAAACGACTGTTTCGTTGGCTTAAGCCCAAACTTGCCTTCTTCTATCCGTGCTGTATCCAGCAAATCATTTATCAAATCAATCATATGCAGAGAAGTTTCAAGCCCGCCTTTCGCCACCTTTTCTTGCTCCTCCGAAATGGGTCCGAATTCTTTTTCGAGCATCGCCTTGAAGGCCCATTTTATTCCGGTTATGGGAGTGCGGAGCTGGTGAGCCACAACAGACACAAACTCTACTTTTGTTTTTTCCAAAAGAAACTCTCTAGTATTATCGTTCAGAGTTAAAATGCAGCCTAGGCCTATCGCCAAACCTTCGGTTATTGTCCCGGCGATAACATTAATGTAATGTTCCTGATTTTTGCTGTTTACATATTTCAAATTATTCTTGCTGAATGTAACTCCCTCCGGAAGATCGGGATTTACCGGGCAGTAAATTTCCGCGAGCAATTCGTTTTCTTGGTCAAAAATTCTCAGTATTTCCTGAATTGGCTTGCCGATTACGGAAGCTTCGCTCAAACCGGTCAAAGTTTCAGCAGATTTATTGAAAAGTATTATATTTCTGCCCATATCTACGGCAATAACAGCATCCGTAATGCCTGAAAGAATAATGCTCAGCTTGTTTCTTTCGGCGGAAGCTATTAGCTCTTCCTTCTTTATTCTTTCAATCGATTCTGACAGCGTAGAAGCCATGGCCACGAAACTCTTGGCGAGATCTCCTAGCTCATCATTGGAATCCACCTTGGGCCGGTATGCCAAATTTCCTTTCGCGAACTCTTTTGTCGCCGTATGCAGTTCTTCAACCGGCTTTGAAATTTTACGCGCGAAAAAAATCGCTCCAAAAACAGCCGCCGCCATTACCAAAAGCATCATCAATCCTGAAAATATGGCAAGCTGAAACGATTCCGCAAAAACAATGTCAGCGCTCTGTTCGGCTACGACAAACCAATTAATAGGAAAGGGTATTGGCGCCCGGAAATCCAGCAAATCTATGCGAATGCGAAGCGCGGAGCCCAAAACATCTTCATTATTTTCATTTGAGTAGCGTTGAGCCCCAACTATATCGTTTTTTTCAGAAATAATTTCTTTGATGGGAGGAATACTGGAAAGATCTTTTTCCGAAAGAATATATGACAAATCTGGATGCGCTATTACAATTCCATTTTCATTTACTATAAATACCCTTCCGCCTAATCCGGCAATTTTGGAAACCCTTTCAGATACTCCCCTCATTACCTTTGCGTCAACTTGCGCGAAAACTCCTCCCAAAAATATTCCCTGGAAATCCACTATGGAGCGCCCGATGTCGAAAAAAGGCTTCCCCCCGTCAATGTACAAAGGACCCACGTAAAGACCGGAACCCTTGACCGCCGCGAAAGCCTCGGTATTTTGAATATTCTTTAAATCTTTTTGAGTAATAACCAGAACCCTATTTTCACGAATGATTTCTTGCCCCCCCGCGTCAGTTATGGAAATATCCGTAAAATTATCATTTTTAAAAAGAGTGCGCTCTACGATGCGTTTAACAATACTTTGTTCCGTGGGAAATTCCGGATTATAGAGAGTTGAAATCGTGTCCAACACTTTCACTTGCGACAAAATAAACGACCGAACTTCGGCCGCTGCGGTTTCGGTAAGTTGGCTGCCAAATTTTTCGGCGTCTTCACGAAGTGCGCTTTGAAAGCGCACAAATGTCAGAAGCCCCATTATCGCCAAAGGCGCAAGTGAGGCAAAGCTTAATAAAACGACAAATTTAAAGCGCAATCTAAAACGTTTCACTTTTTTAATTATCCCAGATATACCCACGCTTGAAAAGGCGTGATATGATTAAAATCTATGAAAAAAACAATAATAATCGCTATATTAGTGGCAATCGGCGGATTTTTGGCGTACAAATACATGCCCGCGAATCTGCAGGTTATGAAACCAAAAGTGATCGGAGCCGTATATTTGAGACAGCATATTGACGCTTATAACGGCCTCAGAAAAGGAATAAAAGAACTCGGGTATAGCGATAAAAAAGTTATTTTTGATGAATTTCTTATTATCCCCGGGCCAACTTTTTTTGAAGACGTTGAGGCGGGAGTCAAAAAAATGATTCAAGATAAAGTTGATGTAATGTTTGTAAGTATGGAACACCAAGCTAATACAGCTCTTAAGCTTACCAAGGAAGCCGGTATCGACATGCCGATTGTGTTTATGACTAGATTTCACGACCCCGTAGATTACGGAATCGCGCAATCATATAAATCTTCTGGCAACAACGCGACCGGCGTAGCAACCGATATCCCGAGAACAATTCAAAAAACCTTGTCGTTCTTTAAAGAAATAAATCCGAAGGCAAACAAAATAGGAGTTTTTGGAAAAGGATTCATGATCCCCGGCTTCGGAGATATAATCCTTTCGGAACTAAAAAAGCAGAGTCCAAATTTGGGACTTGCGATAGTTGAGTACACTACAACTGCGGCTCCTCCGGATGCCGAAAAAGCCTGGAACGAAATTGCAAATAAAATTAAACCGGGAGAAATACACGGACTATTTCATATAGCGGGTCACTTTTTCGGACCTCAGGAACACGCAGAAAGCGAACTTGCGAATCGTTTGGGCATACCAATGGCCGCGCCTTCCGAAGATTTGCTTCCGTTGGGAGAAGGATTGCCGTCCGGAGGAAACTTCGCATTTTCCGATGACTTCGGAGCATCCGCCAAACAAGCTGCTATTATGATAGACAAAATTTTCAAAGGAACAAAACCATCGGATATTCCTATAGAATTTGGTTCAAAAGATATTCTTACGCTGCATATGGCAAGAGCCAAAAAAGCTGGGTTTGTATTTCCAGGCTCAATGATTTCGATAGCAGAAGTTAAAGTAGAAACCGAATAATTATCTTTTCCTTTTTTCGCTTCTGGCAACTTTGCGCTTAGATTGCCTGGGAGCTATCGGTTTTTTGCACCACGGACAGGTTTTGACCATATTTCTTTTGCAGTTTGGGCACTTTGTCATTTAATTATTTTATCCGCTATTCGCAACAACGACTGCGGAATTGTAATGCTAGCTTCTTCGGCAGTTTTTGAGTTTATTACCAGTGAATTTTTATTCGGGAATTCCACCGGAATATTCGCGGGAAGCTGGCCCTTTAGCACCTTATCTACAATAACGGCTGTCTGCCCGCCCATCGCGATTTGGTCGTGGGCGTATGACATAAGCCCTCCTTGCTCTACTTGAGTTTCAACTAAATACACCGCGGGAATTTTTAAGCGTTTGACCATGTCGATAATCAGCTGGACATTTGAGGGAGGATTTGAAATAGGCCCCGCCAAGTGAAAAAACGCGTCAATTTCTCCTGGTTTGATAGTTGCCATAATTTTTGCAATTTCCGCGGTCGCCTCCGGGCCGACATTGCTTTGCACTTTATATGAAACAGCTTCCATGCCGAATTTCGGGGCCCCGGCGCGCAAAGCGCCCAAAATAAACTGGCCCGCCGCGTCGGTATGGACAGCATCAAGGGTTCCCACTCTCTTTATTGAAGAATTTATTTTTTTAAGAAAATCGAGCTTTTTATCAGTTACCTCTTCAAAGTTAATAGCCACACCGGTTAAATTATTGCCGGAGGACTGAAAACTTTTTATATGCCCTTGTTTGTCCGGCTGGTTTGAATGGGTAAAAACGACAGGAATGTCAGTCCGGCCAGATTCTTCCGTAGCTTTTTTTGCCCCGCCCGCCGCAACGCTCGTTATCGCAAAAATAAGATCTACGTTTTGGTCAATCAACGATTGCGCCAAAGGCTGCATTTTTTCCGGGCTTTCTCCGTAAGGAGAAATTATATATCGAATATTTTTGCCTTCTTCATACCCCAGTTCTTTCATTCCTGTATAAAGTCCGTCCTCGACTTTGGAAGTTTGAGGAATATACCTAAGCATGCCTATTGTGTAAACTTTGCCGGGAACCATGCTTGGTTTTATTAACTGCGTTATTTTATCCAATCCAATAAATTGGATTACCAAAATAACTCCGGCAATAATCGCAATAATCCCCAAAAATCGTTTATTTAAATCCATAGTTTATATTATACACTAATTCCAAAAACTTGGTGGAGGGTGAGAGATTCGAACTCTCGAAGGCTGTAACACCTTACACGCTTTCCAAGCGTGCGCACTAGACCGCTATGCGAACCCTCCTAATTTTACGTACCGCGCAACGCGCGAACACGCTCCTCAACCGGCGGATGAGTTGAAAATAATCTTACAATACTTTTGGGATTTACCAAAAATAAATGCGCCGTGGCGTTGCTCGCTGTTTTAAGGGGACGTGAATACATTGATATTTTTTCTAAAGCTTTTGCGAGCCCTTCCGGATACCGGGTAAGCAGGGCTCCGGAAGCATCCGCCAAAAATTCGCGCTTTCGGGAAATCGCCAAATGGATAAGCGACGCTATTATTGGGGCTAAAATTGAAAGCAAAATTCCGACTATGATTATAGCTCCATGCCCTCCGCGGTCTTCCCTGTCTCCGCCCAAGCGCCCCCATATCAAAGACCGCGAAAACATGTCCGACAAAATCGCCACAAACCCAACAAGAACTACCGCCACGGTGGAAACAAGCATATCGCGGTTTCCTATGTGCGAAAGCTCATGCGCCAGAACCCCTTCGAGTTCTGATTTGTCTAAAATTTTAATCAGGCCGGATGTTACGGCAACTACGGCGTTATTGGGATTTCTGCCGGTTGCAAAAGCGTTTGGAGCTTGGTCGTCAATCAAATAAAATTTCGGGATCGGCAATCCAGCCGTTATGCTCAAATTTTCTAAAATTCTATAAAGTTCAGGGTGAGATTTTAAATCAACTTCCTTTGCTTTGTGCATCTTTAAAACTATTTTGTCCGAAAACCAATAGCTTATTATATTCATCAAAACGCTGAAAAATACCGCAAAATATAGGACGCTCGGTGTTTGATAAACTTGCGCAAAAACCCAGCCTACCCCAACCACAACTCCCAAAAAAACCGTCATCAACAGCCAAGTTTTCCGAATATTAGAATCTTTGTGAGAATATAGGTTCATTTAAAACTTAACCGGAATCGGTTCTTTTTCCTTGCCGTCCTGAAGTTCGAAAAAATCGGTTTTTTCAAATTTGAAAGCCCCGGCGATTATGCTTGTGGGAAAAAGATGAATGCGCGTATTGAATTCCATTACATTTGAATTGTAAAACCTGCGTGAAGCTTGTATTTTATTTTCGGTATCCGAAAGCTCTCTCTGCAAATCTAAAAAATTAACATTGGCTTTGAGATCGGGATAATTTTCTGCAATAGCAAAAAGGGTTTTAAGAGTGCCGGACAAGGCATTTTCCGCCTGCGCCATTTCTTTTGGATTTCCTTTTGCTTCCGCACCCAATGCCTTAGCTCTAGCCTCCGTAACATTTTCAAAAGCCTGTTTTTCATGAGAAGCGTATCCTTTTACGGTTTCAACAACATTTGGAATTAAATCGTATCTTCTCTTGAGCTGGACATCGATATCGCTCCACGCCTCCTTTACGCGGAATCGCAGGCGAATCAACGAGTTATAAGCAATTATTACCCATAAAATAATAAGCCCTATGATGCCCAGTACTATGTATAAAGCGTTCATAGGTCTTATTGTACCAGTTGCGGATTAATAATCCATATGCGGCTGTGGAGCGGCAGATTCTTTCTTTTGCGGAATCTCCGCCACCAAAGCCTCCGTAGTCAAAAGCATGCTTGCGGCAGATACGGCATTTTGCAAAGCCGAACGAGTCACCTTTTTTGGGTCCACTATCCCCGCTTTCACCAAATCCTCATATTTGCCAGTTGCCGCGTTGAATCCATTGTTTCCTTTAAGTTTTTTAACTTCGTTTACGACAACATCTCCGGCTTCTCCGGCATTTTGAGCGATCTGCCACAAAGGCAAAGTCAAAGCGTGGCGCAAAATATCAACTCCGGCTTTTTCCTCGCCGTCCATATTGTCGCTTTGTTCCATACGATTAGACATTCTCTCGAGAACTTCAAGCGAACGAATTAAAGCAACTCCCCCTCCTGGCACAATACCTTCTTCTATAGCTGCCTTTGTAGCCGAAACCGCGTCTTCTATCCGGTGCTGTTTTTCTTTTTGCTCGACTTCAGTCGCGGCGCCGACTCGAATCACGGCAACTCCTCCAGAAAGTTTTGCCAATCTCTCTTCCAAATTTTTTCTTTCGTAAGAAGAATCAGTTTGCGCGATTTGAGCTTTTATTTGCCCGGCGCGTTTTTCGATATCGGCCTTTTTTCCTTTTCCGCCAACGATAGTTGTATTTTCTTTAGTAGATATAACTTTTCTGGCGCTTCCCAGCACGTTAATGTCCGCGTTTTCAAGTTTTATGCCAACTTCGTCGGAAACCACTTTGGCTCCGGTGATTACGGCGATATCCTCGAGCATTTCCTTTCGGCGGTCGCCGTATCCCGGAGACTTCACCGCAAGCACGTTGAACGTGCCTCGCAATTTATTTACCACAAACGTGGCAAGAGCTTCGCCTTCGACATCTTCGGCAATAATAACTAATTCTTTTTTTCCAGTTTTTGCCAATTTTTCGAGTAGAGGCAATATTTCCTGTACGCTCGCTATTTTTTTGTCCGTAAGCAAAATTTCCGGATCTTCGTAAACTGATTCCATTCTTTCGGAATTGGTAATCATATACGGAGAAACATAGCCTTTATCAAACTGCAAACCCTCGACAACCTCATAATCAATCCCGAAAGTCTGCGATTCTTCAACTGTGATAACTCCGTCTTTGCCGACTTTTTTTATGACTTCAGCGATTTTTTCCCCCAACTTTGAGTCTTTGGCAGAAATAGTCGCCACCTGGGCTATTTCTTCTTTTTTATCAGCCGATACCGGTATAGCTATTTCTTCAAGTTTTTTTACGACAGCCTCCATAGCTTTATCCAAACCGCGCTTTAGCCCCATCGGATTTATTCCGGCGGTAATATATTTTAATCCTTCGTTTATTATTGATTGCGCCAAAAGAGTTGCGGTTGTGGTACCGTCTCCAGCGACATCGTTTGTTTTGGATGCCACTTCTTTTACGATTTCAGCGCCCATGTTTTCAGCTTTGTCAGGAAGGTCGATTTCTTTTGCAATAGTTACGCCGTCGTTCGTAATAACCGGCGAACCAAAGCCTTTGTCCAAAACAACATTGCGCCCCTTGGGACCCAAAGTTATTTTTACGACGTTAGCCAATGTGTCGACTCCTCGTTTTAAAGCCTCGCGGGCTTTTTCGTTAAATAAAATTTGTTTTGCCATAAAAAATATAATACTAATCTACTAATATTATTCGAATGATACTAATATGTTGCATTCGCATATCATTCGTTGATTTGAATTATTTAATCGATAATCGCCAGTATATCTTCCTCTTTTGCAATTAAATATTCTTTTCCATCGACTTTTATTTCCGAAGGTCCGTATTTGGAAAATAAAACTTTATCGCCCTTTTTCACGCTCAATGGCGTAAGTCGACCACTTTCTAAAATTTTACCCTCCCCCACCGCGATAATTTTTCCTTCCTGCGGTTTTTCTTTTTCCGCGGTGTCCGGAATAATAATTCCTGATTTTGTTTTTTTAACTCGCTCTTCGTCCGACAACGGCTCAATCAAAACCCTATCGGCAAGCGGTTTTATTTTTATCATAATTTAATTTCTGACTTCTAAATATTTGGCAGTCGCGACCTATGACTGCTAATCCACATATTAGCAAAACCAAAAATATAGGTCAAGAGTAACAAAAATCCCCCTCCGACCGTGGTCGGAGAGGGATTACTTTATTGCACCATGGCGCTATGCGCCAACGGCTTTTCTTCTTCATAAACCGCGAGGATATGCGGTGGTGTTCCGGTTATTTTGGGGCCATCGCATATCAGGCAAATCCTTCCTCCTTGGGGTTTTCCGCTATGGGAGCGGAAAATCAGCCTTTTGCCGCATCTCACCCTCACTACCCGGCCATCTGGAATATCCTTAATATCAGACTCTGCAATATGAATCATGTTCAATCAGCTTTCTCCTTGTTTTGTGATGTCTGCTAAGGATAACAAATCTACAAACCCTTGTCAAGTCATCATCGCATCTTTTCTTGGAAAGACTGCCGTACCTTTTATGACATCAAACAAAAACAGAACAACAGCCAGGTTGACTGATTTCCCTTGTCCATGGCGCACATGGTGTTCTCTATGGAACGCGTCCATCCACATAAACAACTTTATTCTTTCAAACCATCTCTCTTTCGGTACGTGGTAACACGAATGAACATAGTTGTAAGCGATGAAGTGCAATACTGCTGTTACTGAAGTCGAGAGAAGCAAGCCTGGTCGTTCAAAATACCATGAGAACGGTATTGTCGCAAATACTACTGGGCCGGTAAAAATTGTTCCTACCCACCAAGGCAAATGCACATTGCCTGCAGGATGATCCTTATTTTTGTATTTGTGCGGCGGAAAATCACCATGATGCGATCGCAAGTGGTCGTCTCTCAGGAAACTTTTCAATCTAGAAATAACTTTTGATTTTGAGTGCATGATATCCTCGCCATGCACATACCATTCTATATATGCGCCATAAATTAATGTAATAAAAATCGCGAAACTGTAGACCAAAATCGTGATCATAAAGCACTCCTTTTCCAAGGATAACATACAACCGAGATTAAGTTTTAGCAAGCCATTTGGCGGTATATGAAATCTTATTTTTGGCTATTTCTTCGGGAGAGCCTTCGGCAATAATTTTTCCTCCGCCTTCTCCGCCTTCCGGGCCCATGTCGATTATCCAGTCCGCATTTTTCAAAACATCCATATTGTGCTCAATTACAACAACGCTATTGCCGTTGTCCACAAGCGCGCGCAAAATTTTTAGAAGCTTTTTAATGTCATCGAAATGCAAACCAGTTGTGGGTTCGTCCAAAATATACAAAGTATTGCCGGTCGCCTTTTTGGAAAGCTCGAAAGCAAGTTTTACCCTTTGCGCCTCTCCGCCTGAAAGAGTTGTCGCCGGCTGGCCTAGTTTCATATAACCCAAACCCACTTCCACGATTGTGCACAAAATATGTTCGATTTGCGGAATATCCTTAAAAAACTTGTGCGCCTCTTCTATGGACAACGCCAAAACATCAGCTATATTTTTATTTTCGTACAAAATTTCGAGCGCTTCGCGGTTGTACCTCTGGCCCCGGCACTCTTCGCACTCAACATAAATATCGGGCAAAAAATACATTTCTATTTTTTTTGTCCCCTGCCCTTCGCAAACCTCGCATCTTCCGCCTTTCACATTAAAACTAAATCGTCCGGTTTTATATCCCCGAGAACGCGCCTCAACAGTGCGCGCGAATATTTCCCGAACATGTCCAAACACTCCAGTATACGTTGCTGGGTTACTCCTTGGTGTTCTGCCAATCGGAGACTGGTCCACCAGCACAGCCTTATCTATATGCTCCAATCCTTCGATTTTTTCGTGTCTTCCGGGTTCTTCTTTAGAGCCGTAAAAGTATTTCAAAAGCGAACGCGCCAAAATATCGTCCACCAGCGATGATTTTCCGGAACCGCTGACTCCGGAAACCACAACAAATTTTCCTAGTGGAATTTTTACATCAACATTTTTAAGATTATGTTCTTTGGCGCCAAAAATAATAATATTTTTTTCCTTGTCCATCGCCCCTAGACCTTTATCAATTTTCACTTCTTTTTTCCTTGAAAGATATTCTCCCGTTAGAGTTTTAGCTTTTAATATTTCCTTCGGCGTGCCAGAAAATGTTACCTCTCCCCCGTGTTTTCCCGCCCCAGGACCTAAATCCAAAATCCAATCCGATTCTTTCATTGTTTCTTCGTCATGCTCCACAACCAATACTGTATTTCCCAAATCTCGAAGGGATTTTAAAGTATCTATAAGCCTCTCGTGGTCTCGCGGATGAAGCCCGATAGAAGGTTCGTCGAGCACATAAATAACTCCTGTGAGAGACGAACCTATTTGCGTAGCAAGCCTTACCCTCTGCGCCTCCCCGCCCGAAAGAGTAAGCGAGCTTCTCTCGAGAGTAAGATACACCAACCCAACATCCAACAAAAAATTCAGCCGGCGCGAAATCTCTTTAAAAAGGGGTTCCAAAGCTTTGGGAATTGTTGATGTTTTAAAAAATTTCCCGGCTTCGGATATTGTAAATTCGCAAATCTGCGCGATATTTTTTCCGCCAAAAGTCACGCCCAAAGCTTCTTTGCGCAACCGTTTGCCCTGGCACTCCGGGCAAGTTTCTATTTTCATATATTTTTCTATTTCTTCTCTGGTCCAATCAGATTCAGTATCTTTCCATCTGCGTTTGAGGTTTGGGACCACTCCTTCGTATTTTTCCGGAGCGTCCGAATCGCCCAGCAATATTAATTTTTTTAGATTCAACGGCAAACTTTTAAACGGTGAATTCAAAGAAAATTTATGCTTTTCCGCAAGGTCCGAAAGCATCCACCAATACCAAGATTGCCCGCCTAGACTCGATCTAGTCGAGGCTGGTGCCCACGGGCGAATCGCCCCTTCTGCCAAAGTAAGATTTTGGTTCGGCACCACTAAACCCGGGTCTACTTCCATCGTAGAACCAAGTCCCGTGCAATACTTGCAAGCGCCGAACGGGCTGTTGAAAGAAAAAAGCCTAGGCTCCAAAGCCGGCACAGAAATTCCGCACTCCGGACACGCAAGACTTTCGGAAAATAAAAAATCTTTGTCTTCCGCCGAAATAACCGCGAGCCCTTTTCCAATTTTTAAAGCGATTTCCAAAGATTCTCTCAAGCGGGGCCTATCTATTTCCTTATCTATAGAAAGCCTATCCACGACAACTTCTATTGAATGGTTCTTTTTTGGGCTTAGAGACGGAGAGTCTTCAATTTTTAAAATATCGCCGTCTATTCTTATTCTCAAAAATCCTCCGCGCTGAACCTCCTCCAACACCCCTTTGTGCTCTCCTTTTTTTCCGCGCACTATAGGAGCTAAAACCGCAATTTGCTTGCCGGAAAAAACACTCAAAATTTGGCGCAAAATTTCATCCGCGCTTTGCTTGCCGATTTTTTTCCCGCATTTCGGGCAATGAGGAATCCCCGCTCGCGCGAATAGGATTCTTAAGTAATCATAGATTTCTGTAATAGTTCCAACGGTCGAACGAGGGTTGCGAGATATGCTTTTTTGGTCAATCGCGATTGAAGGCGAAAGGCCGGTTATCGACTCAACATCGGGCTTTTCTTTGACCCCCAAAAATTGGCGGGCGTAGCTTGAAAGAGATTCAACGAACCTTCTCTCCGCCTCCGCGTAAATTGTGTCAAAAGCCAAAGACGACTTTCCCGAACCGGAAAGCCCCGTAATTACCACAAGCTTGTTTTTGGGAATATCAACGTTGATATTCTTGAGATTATGCACTTTAGCGCCCCGTACTTTTATGTACTTTTGTTCATCACCTTGTGCCATGACTATTCATTATACGGAGTTGTCAAGAAAAAGAAAAGCCCCCGATCAGTGTCGGGGGGAATTTTACTTCGCATCAGACCTATTTATTCAGATTTTTATCGTGGCTTGAATTCAAACTAACTTCTGCGTTTGAATGCAAATCGGCAAAATCTAATCTTTCTTTCTTTTCTAGTTTGCGCATAGTGATAAATGCGCTGAGAGTGCCTAAAAGCATCGGCAAAATAAAAACCATTGTTGGAAAAACCTAACCAAGAAAACAAAAATGAAAATCCGATCAACGGGCAAAATAAAGCAAGCATCGTCCGCGGAAATTGACCAGCGCGCGCGCTGGACAACCGGTCCAGCTGGTCCAAATAATTGTTTACGGAAAAGTAGCGATGCCCACAATAGATACAATAAAATCCGTCTCTTCTCCCTTGCGCCCACTTATTGCACGATTTGCATAGAATTGAAATGTACATCTTGCCTCCGTATTTACATTAAATTTCTAATTTAATGTATAACATATTTAAAAAAATTTGTCCAACAAAATTCAACATTTCACTGCTATAGCAAATAAACGTCGAATTTTGAAAACAAACCCCTTCAACTGTGGTTGAAAGGGTTAAATTTTGGGAATCTTGCTTTTTGGCAAAATGCCGTCGATAAGTTTAAGTTGTCTCGCCATTTGCGCGGAAATTCGGGTATTTTTAAAAAATAAATTTTGAATCTGGGATACCGGCCTTCCCCGCTCGCAAAATATTAAAAGCTGTTGGGCATCTATAGACTGAAGAGTTATCGCTAACGCTGTCAGTTCTATGGCATTAAAGCGCATATCTTTTGGAATATCTTTAACCGACATATGAAATTCAAACGTGGTTTTTTTATCTACGGCAAACCGATTTTTGCCTGCTTGAGTAATAAAAAATGCGCCAGATCTAACACAGTCTACAGCAACAGTAAAAACATCTATTTTAAAATTTTTTAAAAGTTCAAAAATAGATAGACATGCGTAAAAATCTCCGCCTTTGCTTTCCAAAAAAACAGTTATGGGACTTTTGGAGTCGCGTTTAACAAGTCTAGCAACGGAATTTTTTACCAAAGTAAATGTTATTGCTTCAATTTTGCCTCTGATATAAATAAAGCGTTTTTGTGTATCGCAAATCACGTGTTTTGCCACAAATATCACCTCGCTTTGCATTATCAAAATCTGCGATTAGAATAGCGTTATGCCGGTAAAAATGCAACAAAAAGCGCCCCAATCTCCCGGAGTCTATTTTTTCAGAAATTCTAAGGGCAAAATTTTATACGTGGGCAAAGCGAATAATTTAAAAGCCCGCCTAAATTCGTATTTCCAAAAAAATCAAGCTTCCCTCAAAACTAAGTCTTTGCTGAAAGAAGCTTCGGCCGTTTCGTGGGAAATCTTAAATTCAGAAACAGAAGCGCTTATCAAAGAATCTGAACTTATAAAAAAACACTCGCCCAAATACAATGTTTTAATGCGCGACGACAAGCAATATTTTTTCGCCGCATTTACAAAAGAAGAATACCCCAGAATATACCTAACTCACCAGACCCCAAATGGCCCAGATTACATAGGCCCATTTACAGACGGTGGGGCAATAAAATCTGTTTTAAAACTTCTTCGCCGGGCTTTTCCCTATTGCACATGTAAAAGGGTGCATAAAAACCTGTGTCTTAACGCAAGAATTGGGAAGTGTTTGGGGTTTTGTTGCTTAACCTCATCCCAAACCCTTCTCCTTCGTAAGGAGAAGGGAATGATATCCTCTCCCCCCTCCCCCTCTCCTTACGAAGGAGAGGGGGAACGAGGGGGTGAGGTTTACAAATCAAACATCTCTTCAATAAAAAAAATTCTCACCGGCAAAAATAAATCTCTATTGAAAACCCTCAAAAAAGAAATGAAAAAATTATCGTCCGCACAAAAATACGAGGAGGCTGGGAAAATCCGCAATCAAATCCGCGCTTTGGAAAAAGTTTTCGCGCATAAAGAAATAGTATCGAAAGACAATATTGCGGAATCCCAAAAGGCTTTGCGCCACTTCGAGTCAATTTTAAAAATCGAAAATATAAAAAGAATAGAAGCGTACGACATAGCCAATATCCAAGGAAAATATGCCTACGGCTCGATGGTGGTATTTATCGACGGCGCTCCGGCAAAAGATTTATACAGAATTTTTAAAATAAAAACCGTTACCGGGGCAAACGACGTAGCAATGCTCAAAGAAATAATTAGTAGGAGGCTCTCGCATAAAGAATGGCCGTTACCGGAAGTTATTTTAGTCGACGGCGGGAAACAGCAGTTAAATGCAGTACGAGGGGGTGAGGTTAAGATCATCGCTTTAACCAAAAATAAAAAACACATTGGCGACCATATCTATATTTCCGACAAAAAAGACCCCATGCCGTTAAACGCTATCCCCTCGCCCCTTAGAAATTTGTTATTGAACCTGGACTCCGAAGCCCATAGATTCGCGATAAAGCACTATAGAAAATCGCACAGAAAAACTTTGTCCTAATCTTATCCACACCAACTATTGACAGCAATAATATAAAGAGTACAATGGAAAATAAGACTGGCTAGGGTGCTATGAATAGAACTTCTGGCGCTCCAAAGGGCTCTTTAACGGAGTCCTTTGTCGTTTTTGTAAACATTTTGATAAGCTAATTTAGTGGACGAGGGTCGAGTTCCAGAGGGTTCTGGGAGCATCCTAGCCAGTTTGCTTTTTGGGGTTCAACTCCCCCTCGATCCACACCAGAAAACCCGCCATTGGGCGGATTTTCTGGTTTTAATTGACCCAAAACATAATAAGTGCTAGTCTAGAATCAATGCAATCTCTACTCTTTTGGGGACAAATAATCGTGTCTTTGCTCTTAATTGGAGCGATTTTATTGCAGCAAAAAGGCACCGGCCTAGGCGCTTCTTTTGGAGGCTCTGGCCAAATTTACAGGTCCAAGCGGGGCTTGGAAAAAATTCTATTTTGGGCTACAATTGTATTAGCGGTTATATTTTCTCTTACAGCGGTAGTAAATTTAATCATTTGATGCACTATCTAAAAAACGAGCTTTTGGTGCTCGTAATGCTAGTAGTAATAGCGCTTATTTCGTTTTTCGGAATGGTCTTTGAGATAAATAAAAAATTCTCCGTGGAAACTCCGGCATTCGGAGGAACTTTGACGGAGGGAATAGTTGGAAATCCGCGATTCATCAATCCGATTCTTTCGCAAACCGACGCGGACAGAAACGTGGTGTCTCTTGTCTACACCGGCCTTATGAGGTACGGCCAAGATGGAAAATTAACTCCAGCTCTTTTGGAAAGCTACGAAATATCCCCTGACGGAATGGAATACACAATAAAATTAAAAGAAGATTTGCGATGGTCCAACGGCAAAAAACTCACAGTTGACGATATAATATTCACAATACAGCTGGCAAAAAATCCCGTAGTGCAAAGCCCAAGGCGCGCAAACTGGGAAGGAGTCGAAGCAAGCAAGGTGGACGGCCAAACAGTGCGTTTTAGGCTTCAAAAACCATATTACCCGTTCTTGGACAACCTGACATTGGGAATATTGCCCAAATATCTTTGGGAGCGGGTGCCTCCGTCGCAGATTTCTTTTTCCAAACTCAACACAGAGCCAATAGGGGCTGGACCGTATAAAATAGAATCTATAGAACACGATTCTTTGGGTTCGATAGTATCAATGGAGCTTTCCGCGAACGAAAATTTTTCACTGGGAAAACCCAACATAAAAAACGTAATTCTGAAATTTTACAAAAATGAAGAGGGAGCAGTAAAAAATCTAAAAAACGGGGCAATCGACTCTTTCGGAGGGCTTTCGCCGAAATTCGTAAAAGATATTTCGGGCAAAAAGCAAGTCTTAAGCATCGACTTGCAAAGAATAATAGGAATATTCTTTAATCACGGGAAACATAAAACTCTTTCTACAAAAGAAGTGCGCGAGGCACTCGATATGGCAGTTGACAAGCAAAAATTGGTGGAGGAAGTGCTTGGAAATTACGGAAAAGTAATTGACGGGCCCCTGCCGCCTAACATCGTCGGCGACAACGCCAAAAACGACTTTGACCCGGAAACAGCAAAATTAACTATAGAGAAAAAAGCCAAAGGACTTGCGCTTACAATCACAACCGCCCAAACTCCGGAACTGCTGGAAATAGCGAACTTCGTAAAAAAAATGTGGGAAAATATAGGAGTAACCACAGAAATCCAATCTTTCGCCCTTACCGACCTTGAACAGCTAGTGATAGGCCCCAGAAGATATGACGCGTTTTTGTACGGCGAAGAAGTGGTTGGACAAAATCCGGACCCGTTCGCTTTCTGGCATTCTTCCCAAAGAACGCATCCGGGTTATAATATAGCTTTGTACGCAAACTCTAAGGTGGATACGATGCTTGAAAGCGTGCGGACAACCCAAGAAGACCAAAAAAGAACCGAGATCTACCAAAAAATACAAAAAGAAATTTACAAAGACACTCCTGCGGTATTCTTGTTCTCGCCATCATATATATACGCTGTGCCAAAAGATCTCAAAGGAGTGGATATCAAAACCATAAGCACGGGGTCCGAAAGATTTTCAACTATACACGAGTGGTATCTTAAAAAACAATACGTTTGGAAAGTGTTTGCCCGCTAAGCCGAGGTGGTGGAATTGGGAGACACGCTACGTTCAGGGCGTAGTACCCGCAAGGGTGTGGGAGTTCAAATCTCCCCCTCGGCACAGCCAAAATTATTAGAAACTATTTATTAGAAATTTAACAAATAATATGCATCCTACAAAACAAATTACAAAAACAAAAAAGGGCGTGCTTAAATTTTTGGCGCTGGGAGGCTGCGGAGAAGTAACTAGAAGCTGTTATATCTACGAGTACGAAGACGACATAGTAATAGTCGATATGGGCCTCCAATTCCCGGAAGACGACATGCCAGGGATTGATTACATAATTCCCAACATAGACTACTTGCGCCCCAAAAAAAGAAATATCCGCGGGATAATCATAACCCACGCCCACTACGACCACATTGGGGGCATTCCGCACCTGTTGGAAGGGCTTGGCAATCCCTCGATTTACGCGACTGCGCTTACGCGCGGAATAGTTCTAAAACGCCAAGAAGAATTTCCGCACTCGCCGAAACCTAAAATAATTATTGTAAATTCCGATAGCAAAGTTAAAATGGGGAAATTCGACGTTGAATTCTTCCACGTAAACCACAATATCCCAGATTCTATAGGAGTCCTTTTGAAATCTCCGGCTGGCAACGTTGTTCATACTGGGGATTGGAAATTCGACCACGAACCTGTAAACGAAAAACCGGCCGACATCGAACGGCTCAAGCAAATAGGAAAAGACGGGGTTTTACTTTTGGTGTCCGACAGCACCGACGCGGAAATTCCTGGGCGCCAGCTTTCTGAAACCGAAATACAGCGCGGCCTTGAAAAAATTTTCATAGAAGCCCCGGGAAGGATAATCGCGGCAACTTTTGCGTCGCTCCTTACCCGAATCCAGCAATTAATTTGGCTTTCGGAAAAATATTCTCGAAAAATGTCCATAATAGGCACTAGCATGAAAAACAACGTGGCCGTGGCGCACGAGCTTGGATACATAAAAGTAAAAAAGGGCACGTTCGTTCAATCCAAGGAAATAAGCAAGTACAAAGATAAAGAACTTACAATCGCGTGCACGGGCGCGCAGGGGGAAGACCGTGCGGCTCTTATGCGCATAGCCAATAACGAACACAAAGACATAGTCTTAAAACAAACTGACTCTGTTTTATTTTCGTCTTCAGTAATTCCAGGAAATGAATCTACGGTTCAGCGCCTCAAAGACATCCTCTACAAGCGCGCGGGTAAAATTTACCACTACTTTTCCATGGACATCCACGCGGGAGGCCATGCAAAACAGGAAGAACTCAAAGAAATGATGCATCTTGTAAAACCACAATATTTTATCCCAATGCATGGAAACTATTTTATGCTTAAAATCCACGCTGATTTAGCTAAGATCGCTGGAGTACCAGAAAAAAATATAATGGTTGCTGAAGATGGAGAAATAGTTGAAATGACAAAGGAATCAATACAAAAATCGAAAGAAAAGGCGCCGGTTAACTTGATAATGGTTGACGGGCTTGGCGTGGGAGATGTTCAGGAAGTCGTTTTAAGAGACCGCCAAATGCTTTCAAAAGACGGGATATTCGTAATAATCGCCGCCGTTGACTCGCAAACCGGAAAGTTGAGGGGTTCTCCGGATATAATCTCGCGTGGCTTTGTGTACCTCAAAGAATCCAGGGAACTTTTGGGGCAATCTAGATTTTTGGTAAAGAAAGTGGTTGAGGAATCCACAAACAAAATGCACCCAATAAACTGGGCGCATGTTCGAGACAACGTCCGCGAAAAACTTGGGTTTTTCCTCTTCCAAAAAACCAAACGCAGGCCAATGGTCCTGCCGGTGATTATAGAAGTATAAATCTCTTATTTAAATCACTTAGCAATCGGATTGCTAAGTGGAGTTTTTCTGTAGAAAGAATGTTCGAAAAGCTGGCTAATGAAAATTGCTGAAATGGCCATAAAAAGATAAATCACAATCAAACCCCAATATCCCAAAGGCGGATTTTGCGCCATTTCCAAAGCCGAAGCGTAATACCACGAGGTAAGCGATAACGCTCCTGAAGCGTATGAAAGCTTGCGCAATCTAGCAAGTTCCCCTTTTTGGTGTTCGTGCCTGCCCCCAAAAGAAATGTTAACCAGCTTCGGAGAAATGGCAATGTTTAAAAACACTCCATTTAGAACAATCATCGCGACAATTGTCATTTTCGCCAAAAATTTTCCGGAATGGTTTAAAATTTCCATTTGGGGCAAATAAAGCCCGGCCTCGGAAATTATTAATACGGCAAGCGCAAGCCAAATTATCTGTGAAAGAGTATGCAAAATATCCGCCTCGAATTCTGAAATTTTAAAATCCCGCAAAAATTTGAAAAATAGCACATCGGTAATCGTAACCGCCCCCAATCCAATCGCAAAACCGAAAAGATGAAGCATAAGGATAATCCATTTGTATTCCGCAAGGAGGCTCAAAAATCCGAATTCGGAACCCGCCAAAGTGGTAAAAAAAATCGCGGTTCCGAGCCCGGCAGAAACCAAGCACCACGAACATATTTGCCTTATGGCGAAAATCTGGATTGATGTAAGGTACAATGAAAAGAAAAAAGCGGCTGTAGATAACGCAAGAACGGCAAACACGGAAAATGTCGAAACCAGGCCCGGAAACATCAAAAATACCCCATAGGCTATGGCAACAACTCCGTAATATGCCATTCCTAAAACTTCTACCGGAAGACCCAAAAAGACCGAGTAATCACTGTGTATTACCGCCCCGCAATCTGCATCCAGCGGACAAACCAACTTCTCGTTGGCGTTTTTTTTGTGCCTTATATAAAAAGCTATCAAAAAACCCCCGAACGCGGCGAAAATCAAAATAACATGCCAAAATGTGTTTAACATAAGTCTTATTATATGCTAAAGTTAGAAAATGAACCACGTACGAAAATCTACAAACATAAATATGGGTATTAAAAAATATAAATATTTAAAAAGTCTGAATAAATCGAGCAGACATTGGGTTAATTTTCTAACGTGGTGAAAAAATTAATAGTTTTGATTGCAATAGCGATTATCGGAATAGCATTATTTTTTATGTTTAAAAAAGACGGGCCAAATCCAACAGTAATCCTGAAAACAAACAATGGCAATATAACTCTTGAATTGTTTTTGAACGAAATGCCGAAGACCGCCGGCAATTTCATCAAATTGGCTGAAGAAGGTTTTTTTGACGGAACAAAATTCCACAGAGTAATTCAGGGATTTGTAATACAAGGAGGAGACCCGAATTCCAAAGGAACAGACAAAGTATCTTATGGAAGAGGAGGGCCAGGATACACCATAGAAGACGAATTTGTCGAGGGTCTTTCCAATGTCCGCGGGACAATTTCCATGGCCAATACCGGCAGGCCCAACTCCGGAGGAAGCCAGTTTTTTATAAACCTCGCTGACAACATAGGACTCGATTACGACAAAGAACCAATCGAAAGCAAACACCCGGTTTTTGGAAAAGTAATTTCTGGAATGGAAGTTGTGGACGCAATCGCAAAAGTCAAAGTTGACCAAATGGGAATACCGATTGAGGGGGTGGTAATTGAAAATATTACCATTCAATAGAATCCCCCGATTTCACTCCGTTTTTATCCGCCCAGCCGGCGTTTACCTCAAGAACATACTTTACCGGCTCGGATGGCGAAAAAGACGCGGGATAAGTTTCCGGAGCAATATTTTCCGAAATCGCCGTAATTTTTTTGTTTTCTTCTATCCAAATTATATCTATTGGAAACCGCATATCCTTCATCCAGAAAGAGTATTTTGCGGGAATCTCAAAAATAAAAAGCATTCCGGAATCTTCAGGCAAATTTTTTCTTCCGCCAAGGCCCTTATTTCTTTCCTTTTCGTTGTTGGCTATGTCAACTTCTACTTTGCGCCCGGAAATATTAACAATCATTTTCTGCCCGGAAGAAGCCCGATACGCCGATGACTCCAAAAACAAATCACCGGATTTTTTAAATACCGCCGTCAAAAACAGAGCAAAAAAGGCGGTTATTAAAATTATGAACCCTCGTTTTATCATTGTCTTTGATATTTATAACGCAACTAAAATAATTATGGTATCATTATATAGACATGGCGGAATCATTTCGTATCCACAATAACCATAAACATATAGAATTGCGCCTTAAACTTTCGCTATTTTTGCTTGCCGTGATAATTTCAGCGGCAGCTTTGTTCTATCGTTCCACAGAAGGCTGGAGCCTTATAAATTCGCTTTATTTTGCCGTATCCACAGCATCGACTGTCGGTTACGGAGACTTGACTCCTTCCCACGAAATTTCTAAAATTTTCACAATAGTTTTTATTATTTTATCCACAACCCTTACCCTCTACAGTATTTCTCTGGTGGCGCAAAAAGGCATAATTTTGCACATGCATAAAAAAGAGGAGGAGAAATAATGCGCTCTCAACCGGATTTGAACCGGTGTTCCACGGATGAGAACCGTGTGTCCTAGACCAGGCTAGACGATGAGAGCTAAGTTAATTTAAAATTAAAATAACATTTTATTCTTTCTTTTTCCAGTATTCGTCTTGTCGGACTAGGAGTTTTTCTGCATCTTCGGGATGCGCCATTATTTCTTCAACAATGCGCTCCATTCGCATTCCCTGGGAACCCTTCACCAAAATCAAATCCCCTTCTTCAATCAAATTTTTTATGGTTTGTGTAGCTTCTTTTGACGTTGAAAAGTTAAAAATATTTTCTTTTGGCATGCCCAATTCCAGCGCCTCCTCTGAAACAAATTTAGAGCGCGGTCCGACAGTAAAAAGATAATCGGCGATTTTTGAAACTTTTTCGCCCATTGCCCTGTGAGCCTCGATTGTATATTTGCCGATTTCGAGCATATCGCCGAATACCACGATTTTTCTTCCCGCCTTGCCGTCGGGCAGGTTGGCTTCAAGCTCTCCCAGGGTATCCAAAGCGGCATGCGAGGCAATCGGCGAAGAATTGTAAGAATCGTCTATCACTCGGCTTTCTTTTATTCCTTCCAAAAGCCTCATCCTGCCGGGAGGAAATTCGCACAGCGAAAGATACTCGGATATGTCTATCAAATTCAGCCCGAATATTTTCCCTACAGCAAAAGCCGAAAGAGCAGGATAAACATTATGTTTGCCCAAAACTTTTTTAAGATTAGCTGGCACCGACGAACCTTCGTGGTCCATTTTGAACGTTAAACCCTCAATAGTAGCCTTGTAATTTGAAGCCAGAAAATCCGCATGTTCGCCAAATCCGTAACTTACGATATGCGCCTTGGTCTTTTCATGCATGCTCCAAACGACGTCATCATCGAAATTTAAAATTGCGTGCCCGTCTGCCGGCAAATATTTTATTATTTTTGATTTTTCCTGGGCGATTTCTTCCGGGCCCGAAAAAAATTCCACATGCACAGGGATCTCGCCAATCGCGGTAACAACGGCAATATCCGGCCGCGCAATTTCCAAAAGCCTATCAAAATCCTTGGGACGGTCCACGCCCATTTCAAGCACCAAAATTTCTGGAAATTTTTTATTCCAAATTTCAAAAAATCCTTTTATTATATTCATTGGCCAACCCCAAAAATTATTATAATAAGTCGGCAAACCTAAAATAGAAAGCGCAAGCCCAATTTCGCTATTGTAGCTTTTGGGGCTTTCTCTGACATTAAATCTTTTATCCAAAACACAGGCGATAAGTCCTTTTGCGGAAGATTTGCCAACCGAACCAGTAATGCCGATTATGCGCGGTTTGTGGCGCGCCAAAGCAACTTTTGCTTCCCATACCAAAATTTTTTTTATCATATTTTTTATCATGCTATCTATCCGGAGGAACCGTATAATAATTTATAAGAAATTTTGTAATGTTTGTGAATGGTTCTGTAAGAGTTTGTGAAGCATAACGAACCCCCACAGGTTTCTCCAAAAATAAAAATATGAGAAATTTCGCGTCATATGCGGGGAAATACCCGAAAAACGAATGGAGAAATTCATCCCCGTACCCGCCGTTTTTATAATCCGGAATTTGAGCGGTTCCGGTCTTTGCGGCAATGCTGTATCCATCTATTTTAGCAGTTCCGCCGGCTAAAGTATTATCCACCACATCGACAAGTATTTTGGAAATATTTTGCGATGCCTTTTCGCTTATTGCTTCCGCCCCTTCCTGGCTCTTTGAATCCAGAACCTTAAGATGCGGAAAAACCACTTTGCC
Source organism: Patescibacteria group bacterium (assembly GCA_038062255.1). Classification (GTDB taxonomy): domain Bacteria; phylum Patescibacteriota; class Minisyncoccia; order UBA11713; family 2-01-FULL-45-33; genus JBBTXM01. The sequence goes on along the minus strand of JBBTXM010000013.1, from coordinate 6,825 downwards.
GCCATTTGCCAGCGCGCTAAGAGCCGAAATCATTGAAATCGGAGTAACGGCGATTCCCTGACCAAAAGAAGCTGTGGCAAACTCAATCTCTCTACCAGAATCCAAATTTCTTAAGTTGCTTTTTATTTCTCCGGGCAAATCTATTCCCGTTTTTTGCCCAAATCCAAATTTGAGCAAATAGTCCCTGAAAGTTTCCTTGCCCATGCGCTGCATCGCGAATACCGCTCCAGTGTTGAGCGATTCCTCCAGAACTTGCGTCATGTTGCGCAATCCCCTTCCTTTGCCGTCAAAATTGTTCAAACGCTTTCCGCTCACTTCCACAAAACCTTTGTCAAAGTACTCTGTATTGGGAGAGATGCTGCCGGAATCCAATGCCGATGCCATTGTTATCGGTTTCATTATTGAACCAAGTTCAAAGATTTTTTCAGAAAAAGGATTCAAAAAAACTTGCAAGTTCTTTTCTTCCTGAAACTTGTTCGGGTCAAAATTCGGGAGAGCAGCCATGGCTAAAATATCGCCATTTTTGGGGTTCACTACGGCAACCCCGCCGCTCGCGCCGTTCCATTTTTCCATAAAGTTTTTAAGTTCCAGCTCCGCAAAAACCTGGACACTTGGCTCTATCGTTAAATGCACGTCTTCGCCAGAAGATAGTTCATTTTCGTAAAATTTTTCAATACCATATTTTCCCTCCCACTCCCCGGCATTTTCAGCGGCAAATCCCAGGACATGGCTGGCAGCGGATCCTCCAGGATAAAACCGCCATTTATCTTCCACGGTTCCAACTCCTTTTATTTTCCATGATTCTACAATTTCAGAATCTTGGTTTTCGAGCCTCTTTTTTAAAATTTCAAAGGGATCGTTCTTTTTCTGCGATTTCGCGAAAAAATCTTCTTCATCCAAGGCAAAAAAAGAACTTAGCGCCAAAAATGCCGAGGCTGAATCTTCTAAAATTTTAGGATTTATATAGAGCAAATATCCTTTTTTTGTAGATGCCGCGGTGGATGGACGCCCGCCTTGCGGAGAAAAGTAGACTTCGCCTCTTTTTTCGATTCTATTTTGAGAAAATATTAGGTCCGAAGAAAGCTCCTTGAATCGTTTGGAGTCCCAAACCTGCAAATTAAAAAGCTTAAAACCTATGAATAAAAAAACCGCCAAAACAAAAAAAGCGGCGATCCTGATCCTATTGGTGGATAGACGATTGTGCGATTCCTGCCACATTTGAAGTAGGCTTTATTAAATCAAATTTTAAAGGCTCTTCATAGCCCAAATCCTTGAAAAACGACAAACGTAAATTTTTGCCTTCCGCCATTAACATGCTCTCGGCTTCGTAAAGTTTTTGGGTTTCCTTTTCTAAAACTCCCAATAAATGGCTCTCTTGGGCCTTGGCTCCCACCAGGGAACCCACAAGATACAAATAAAATACAAAAAGCAGCGCAAGAGAAGCTCCCCCTAATTTCACAAGCCTTTCTTTGGCCATGTTGTTATTTAATATGTTTAAAAAATCTGTCATTTTATAAAAATTCTAAGTTTTGCCGACCTAGCGCTTGGATTAATTCTTACTTCATAAATTGACGGAACAATCGGCTTTTTGGATGTACTCCCCTTGCCCTCTTTCTCCAAACCTTTAAAAAAGTTCTTTACCAACCGGTCCTCAAGCGAATGGTACGATAAAACAGCAACTCGCCCGCCGACATTCAATATTTCTACAGCTCCGCTTAAGCCTTCGCTTAAAGCGTTTAATTCGTCATTTATAAAAATTCTCAAGGATTGGAATATTCTGGCCAAAACTTTTGGATGGTTCATGCCTAAGGCGCCGATTAAATCCCCCACGGTTAATATTTTCCTTAATTTTCTCTTTTCAACTATCCGTTTTGCCCAAAATCTGGCCTTTTTTTCTTCTCCGTACTCTTTGAAAATTTCAGCGATTTTATCGTCGGTATATGAATTCAATATTTCCGCGGCGGTAATTTCGGCTTCGTCGGAAAATCTCATATCCAGGGGCTCATCAAGTCTTTGGAACGAAAATCCTCTTCCGCTTTCTTTAATGTGCCACGTGGACATTCCGAGGTCGAAAAATATCGCGTCGGGATTGAAATTATGTTTTCTGGCAATCTCGACAATATTCCTGAAATTCCCTTGGGCCACAATCAAATTCTCCAAATGTTCGGACTTCAAAGATTTTATCATTCCGGCATCTTGTTCTATGCCCAACACCTTGCCGTTCGGCGCTACAACCCGTAAAAACAATTTGCTGTGGCCTCCCCCGTCCAAAGTCGCGTCTATCACATTCTCCCCAGGCTTGAGATTAAAATGCTCCAAAATCTCATTTGTTAAAACAGAAATATGCATATCAGTACATCCCCAACTCTCCTAATTTCTCGGCAATAAGCTCTGTATTTTGATTTGCAGAATCGCTGTACGCTTTCCAAATCTCCGGATTCCAGATTTCAACCCTGTTATAAAGCCCCACAACCATTGCGTCCTTTTCCAAAGAAGCGAACTTCTTAAGATTTTCCGGTAATAAAACTCTTCCAAGAGCGTCTATCTGAATATCCGCAGCTCCGGCAATCATTGTGCGCATAAAACTTCTGTTTTCAGCCTTCCCCCATGGCAGTTCTGTTGCCAATTTCTCGGCAAGTTTTTTCCAGGCCTCGATAGTGTATAAAAAAAGGCATTTATCCAAACCTCGAGATACAACTACAATCTTCCCAAGTTCTTTGCGAAATTTTGAAGGAACTGAGAGGCGGTTCTTTTGGTCTATGGTATGTAGATATTCTCCGATTAGCATAAGCGCAAAGCGTATTAATTGGGGTGTAATCCGCCTTCGCCAACCTGCGCTTCGCCGAAGGCTTCGGCAAGGCGAGGGCTTCGGCGAGATGGATAAATTCTCGCTAGCTCTAACTTATCCACATTATCCACAGGTTTTTCCACATTTTCCCACCTCGTTTATATAATATCCCACAATATAAAAACAGCACAAGTGGATAACTCGTGCTGTTTTACAAAGCCAAACTAAGCTAAATTACTTTTTAATGACTCTGTCTTCTAATAATACTTGGAATACAGAAAATTTTCTGTTCTAAAATAGGCCTGAAGTAAATTCTATAGTCGCCAACTCTTCTGCGATAGAGATTTATTTCACCTTGAATGGGTTTTGTATCTCCTCCAAACAAATCTGATTTCATATTTTCTAAAACTCTGAAAATGCGTTTTTGTTCGTGCTTTGGAAAACGCTTAAGATTTTTTAGAGCTTGGCCCGAAAGACTATAATCCCAGTGCTTTTTTGACTTCTCTGGAGTTGAAAAATTTTCCATTTTTTATTTCTTGAAAACCTTTTTCTATGGATTTTTTGTCTCTCTTAGTCAAAAATTCTGCGCTCGCCCAAAAATTCCAAAGCTTCTCGTATTCCTTTTTGGGAACAAGAACAATATCGTCATTTTTGATTACTCTTTTTGGAATAGTTATAGTTTTCATAACATAATTATAACAGAACTTAAAACAACATAGAAGTGGCGTTATTTCGGCCGCATTGTGGGGAACAAAATAACTTCTTTTATATTTTCTGCGTCGGTCAAAAGCATTACTAGTCGGTCTATTCCAAGCCCGGCACCAGCCGCGGGAGGCATACCGTATTCCAAAGCCTCGGTATATTCTTCATCAATCGGGTGCGATTCTTTTTCTCCCGCTCTTTTCATCTTTTCCTGTTCTTTGAATCTTTCCAACTGGTCCAACGGATCATTTAATTCCGAAAAGGCGTTTACAAGCTCAAGCCCGCCTGCAATAAGCTGAAATCTGCGAACCTCGTTCTTGTTTTCATGTTTTTTTGCCAAAGGCGAAATTTCGAGCGGATGGTTTGTCAAAAAAATCGGCTTTTGCATATGCGGCCTGCAAACCTTTTTAAAAATCTCGTCGGCAATTTTGGCTTTGGATTCATACGCCTCCGGCTCTATTCCGAAACGTTTTGCGATAAGCCCAAAAGATTCGCGCGACTCTTTGTCGTAATCTATAATTTGCGCGTATCGCGCAAGCGCGTCTTTGAACGTAACTCGCTGGAATTTCCCGGAAAAAGAAACGGCCTTTCCCTGGTACTCTATTTCTGATTTTCCGGTAATTTTTTTTACGATATGCTTAAAAAACTTTTCCGTAAACTGCATCATATCCTCTTCGTCCCAGTACGCGGCGTACCATTCAATGGTCGTAAATTCCGGGTTGTGTTTGGAGTCTATGCCTTCGTTTCTGAAACTCTTGCCGATCTCATAAACTTTTTTAAAACCGCCTACCAGGAGTTTTTTTAGATAAAGCTCCGGCGCAATTCTCAAATAAAGGTCGATATTCAAAGCATTGTGTCTGGTAATAAAAGGCTTTGCCAAGGCGCCTCCGGCAACCGAATGAAGCATGGGGGTTTCCACCTCAATAAATTCGCTGGAATCGAAAAAATTCCTCATTTCCGAAATTATGGCCGACCTCCGCGCAAACCTACCCATAGCTTCTTTGTTCATAAGCAAATCCAAATATCTTTTGCGGAATCTTTCTTCGACATCCGAAAGCCCGTGCCATTTTTCCGGCAAAGGCAATAAAGATTTGGAAATTATTTCCCACTTTTGGGCGTCTATGGTAGGCTCTTTCTTTTTGGTCGTAAACAGTTTCCCAAAAACGGCGACAAAATCGCCGACATCAATGGTTTCCGAAAAAAGATTGAAATTTTCTTCGCCAATTTTGTCTTTGGACATGAAAACCTGGAAAGATTCTCCTGCCAAAAGGTCAAAAAATATCGAACCGCCGTGTTCCCTCTTGGCCATAACCCTGCCCGCGATTCCCAATGATTTTTTTGATTTTTCGAGTTTCTTGAAATTTTTTCTTACTTCCTTTATTTCAGAAATTTTAAAAGAAACTTTTGAAGGATAAGGATTTATCCCATTTTTTTGCAGGGTTTCCAGTTTTTTGAGGCGGAAACTTCTGATTTCCTCTCCCGAACTTGCCATCTTGAAATTAAAATTAAAAAATTTCTAAAATTTTGTATTCGACCTTGCCCTTTGGCGTAGGCACGGAGACGACTTCATTTTTTTTGCGCTTCCAAAGCGCTCCCCCAAGCGGAGATTCGTTTGAGATCTTATTTTCCCCCGGAGAAGACTCGTTTGAACCAACCACGAAAAACTCCAATTTTGTCCCCGGCTGGTCGGTTCTTTCCAGAACCACTCTCGAACCGATATCTATATAATCTTTTCCGTTGCTCTTTTTTACAACAACAGCCCTTCGCAAAGCGTCTTCAAGCTCGACTATCTGGGTTTCGTTTAGAACCTGCGCCTCCTTAGCTTCCTGGTATTCGGAGTTTTCGGATAAATCTCCCAGGCTTTTGGCATATTCGAGCCTATCCGCTATTTCCCGGCGGGTTTTTGTCTTGAGAGTTTCGATATCGTCCTTTAACTTTTTAAGCCCTTCTTCGCTAAAATACTCCGAGTCTTGGTTTGTCATAATAGATTTAAATATACACCAATCTAAAGGCTTTGTAAAAAGTTGTTCGCAATCATCCATTGGAGCATTTGAGAAGCTACAAATGTCGCGCCGACTGTGTTTGCGACTGGGCCGTTTTCCATGACTATCGCCCAGGCTATTTTGGGGTTATCGTACGGCAAAAATCCGATGGACCACGAATGGACTCTGCCGGTATTGCCAATTTCCGCCGTACCTGTTTTGGCCGCAATATCTAGCCCGTACCCCGAAAGGCCAACAGCGGTGCCGTATTTAACTGCGTCTCTCATGCCTTCTCTTACTTCATCAAATATTTCCTTGCTTACTCCATCGACTTTATGAGAAGAATAAGAAAATTTTTCGGCAATATTGTTGTCTTTATTTAAAATAGATTCAACCAAGTGCGGATACATCGCCTCCCCGGAACCTGCGAGTAGCGAAGCATAAAAAGCCATTTGCACCGGAGTTACCTGCAAATCTCCCTGCCCGATTGCCAAGTGGTAAGTATCGCCAATGCCCCATCTCCTGCCGTCTCCTGTTTCTTTTTCTGGGTCTGGCAGAAAACCGTCTTTTTCTCCCGGCAAATCTATTCCTGTTTTTTTTCCAAAACCGAATTCTCTGAAATATTTTTCTATATTCCACACTCCTAGGCCTTTTTGACTCTCATGCCCTCCGCCAACGGTATAAAAATAAATGTCGCTTGAAATCGCGAGCGCTTTCTTCATATCCACCCACCCGTGCTGTTTCCAATCCGGAAAAATATCCGGCTTATCAGGCGAAAACGGATTTTTAATCACAATTGGGGTTGAACTTAATATTTCTTTTTTGGAATCAATAATCCCCTCCGCCAACGCCGCCGCCGCAACCGCCGGCTTCACTATTGAACCAGGCGGATACAAGCCTGAAACAGCCCTGTTAAAAAATGGTTTTTTGGGATCATTAACCAAGGCGTTTACAATTTCTTTTTTGGGGTTTTCTATTAAAATATTCGGGTCGAATTCCGGTATGCTCGAAAGCGCCAATACCTCGCCGGTCTTGGGGTTTACAACAACTCCCGCCCCACCCTTAAAACCATAGGTCTCCGCCGTAGATTTTATAGACTGCGAAAGTTTTAACTGAAGGCCGTAATCAAGAGAGGTCATAAGCCCCGTGCCAGGTCGGCTTTCAACCAAAAATCCAGATCCAACCAATTCATCTTTGGCGTTTATCTCTTCTATAATTTTTCCGGGAGTTCCTTTTAAAATTTCATCGTACAAAGCTTCGAGCCCGCTCGCTCCGGTTGAAAGAAAGATGTTGTCTTTGCGCGTAAGAAAACCAATTGAGTGCAAAAAACCCTCTTCCGGATAGCGTCTGCAG
>JBBTXM010000012.1:0-15330 GCA_038062255.1 Patescibacteria group bacterium | reverse complement strand
AAACGGGTCGATGATTTCCAGGCTCGAGTTCATTGCTATTGCGTTTGCTGTAAAATCTCTTCTTCCCAAGTCCTCTTCAATAGTTTTGGCAAATCTAATTTCATCCGGGTGGCGCTTGTCTGAATATTTTCCTTCTATTCTGTATGGAGTAATTTCTATCGCCCGCAATTTAGGATCTTCGGAGCCCGTTACCACGCTTACGGTGCCGAATTTATTTTCGTAGAAGCTGTTTGGGAAAAACTCTTGTATTTTTGTAGGCCCGGCGTTGGTTGTAATATCCCAATCTGCCGGGGAGCGTCCCAAGAGAATATCGCGCACGCATCCTCCTACAAGGAAACCCTCAAAACCCGCATTTTCCAAAATGGTAAGCGCGGCTCTTATTTCTTTGGGAATGTTTAATGGTCTAATCATTTGTAAATTTTATGCGTTCCAATATCTAAAAACAAAACATCGCTTTCGTTAAGAAAGATAAATTTTATTCTGTAATTATAATCTATCCAAAAAGCCCAGGAGTTTTTGTCTTGACCATGTAATCTGTGGGTTTTCAGGATCGGATGAAAAGCGTCTTCTCTAAACAAGGGTTCTCTTTTTTTGGCCTTATCTTTTATTTTTGCCGGAAGTTTTTTGTAGTTTTTATCAAACTTGGGATGAGTGAAAATATTAGATATTTTCATTTTGAAATTAATCTAAATCAGACAGAGATTTAATTTTTCTTGTCTTTCCCGTTTTATGATCTTTAAGCCCTTGTTCAACGAGTTTATCTAATTCTTCAGCCTCTTTTCCACTCAAATAATAAGTGGGCACTGATGCTTGGCGAAGCTTCTCGTATTCTTCAATAGGAAGTATTACAAGTCCGCCAGCCTTTTCTATTTTTTCTTTTGGCAGAGTAATTGTGTTCATTGCCTTATTTTATCAGATTATTGATATTAAATCAATTTGTTTATCATGAGTTTATCGAATGGTGCTCTCGCCCCGATTCGAACGGGGAATAACTGGTTCGAAGCCAGTCGTGATATCCGTTTCACCACGAGAGCGCGTATAAACTCAACCCCAACACCAATTTTGGCATTATCTCTCAAATTGCTGTGTCGGAAGTTTTTCTGAGTGTTTTATTAGATTTTTGGGTTGGGTTTTTGTCCAAGGTTGCGATACGGCAATGATGCCAAATTTGGTGTATGGGGTAAATATAGCAGGTCTAAGGCTACTTGACAAATGGTGTTTTTGGGTGTATAATTACAAGTAGAAAAGTTGAAACTTTTGCTTCCAGTCTGGCTGCTGAAAAGCGCAATTTAGTCATAATAACAAGACATAGGCGCTCACATTTTTCGGCAGCCGCATTGGAGGCGAAAGTGAATAAAAAAATAGTTTTAACAAAAAGAAGCGATGACTTTATGGCTCACGTTGAAAACAACTCCGAAATTTGGAGTTGTGGAAAAAACACTGATGAGGCCATTGGCTCACTAATTCGAACGTACCGAGAATTGTTCGGCATTGATTTGCGGTGGGACATGAATGACATTCAAACCAAAATGTGTTTGAATGATCCGGATAATATCCACCAGATTTTCTAGAAGCTTTTTTGGCCCACCCCTTGCCGGGGTGGGTGTTTCACATCTACTTACTCCTTAACCTCACCCTTAATCCCTCTCCTTCGTAAGGAGAGGGAAAACGATTTTATTTTTTCTATTACTTTTTGTAAGTTGTTTTCTACCTCTTTATTTGAGAAACGAAGAAAGTTTATTCCCAGCGATTCGATAAATTCTTGCCTATCTATGTCATACTCTTTTGTTTTCGGAGACAAGTGATAGTTCCCATCAATTTCTATTGCTAAGTTTAGTTTCGGGCAATAAAAATCAACAGCATATCTTCCTATGCTGAATTGCCTTTTGAATTTTTCCCCGCCAATTTTTCTATTTCTCAAAGCTGACCACAATATTAACTCTGCTTTGGGCGAGTTTCTTCTCAATATTTTTCGTTTCACGGTTTGAGATTTCTTATTAAAAATTTGTGTCATTGAATAGTTTTATACCACAAACCCCCCTCTCCTTACGAAGGAGAGGGGGTCGTTCAGACTCTGAAGAGTCTTCAGACTCGAAGAGTTGGGGGGTGAGGTTTAAATGGTTTTCTACTTTTTCTTCCCTCCCCCGTGAAATGCTCTATGCACTTCTTTGAGCTGTTTGTCCGTAAAGTGCGTATAAATTTGCGTGGTTGAAATATTCGCGTGTCCCAGCATTGCCTGTACCGAACGCAGATCCGCTCCATTGCGCAAAAGATCTGTCGCAAACGCGTGGCGCAAAACATGAGGCGAAACTTTTTTTGCGATTCCGGCTTTAATCGCGCATCGGTGTATCATTCGCTGTATCGAACGCGGAGACATAGAGAATAATTTATCTGTTACGTTTTCAGAATCCTTTTTTAAGTATTTTGTTATTGCTTCTCTTGCGCGCGAGGAAAGAAATACCACTCTTATTTTTCCACCCTTTCCGCGGACGGAAATTTCTTCTTTTTTTTCAATTCCTTCGCGTGGGAGCGAAATTAGTTCCGAAATTCTAAGTCCTGTTGAAAAAAAAGTTTCAAGTATCGCTTTGTCGCGCAAGTCGGCGATATTATCTTCTTTGGGAATAGAAAGCAATCTTTCTAGTTCTTCGGAGTCCAATAAATCCAATTCGCGTTCCGGAACTTTGGCGAGTTCCAGCTTTTCGGCATTCAGGGATTCTATCTCGTTTTTGGCGAGAAATTTCAAAAATGAACGGAGCGCTATCACGTAATAGTTCTGGGTTTTTTTGCCCAGCCCCAGCCTGTTTAAATAAAGCCTGTAATTCCTCGCTATGTCTTCGGTAATTTGCGACGGCTTATCGGCTTTGGAAAAAGCCATAAATTTATCCAAATAACGGCCATAATTTTCTATAGTTTTTAGGCTTCGGCCCTTTTCTATCTCCAAATGCTCAAGATATTGTTTTTTGAGAGTATTTAAGTTGTTCGCCATCGCTTTAATTATAAAATATTTTGCGACATTTATGGTCTTGACTTTTATATTTTTTAGGAGTATAATTAAAATTAGGAGGTGTAAAATGAAAGTTAGGGTTTCGGTGGTACTTTTTATGCTGGCTTTTCTTCTGTCCGGGCCAATGGTTGTTGCCCAGGACGAAGAAATGCCAAGAACTGTACGAGTGGCTGTCCTTTTGGATGGCACAATCGGAGCCGACAATTTGTCTTGGGCTTTCGGGCGCTTGGGCGCAGCTTTCTCCGAAGCGTCGAGAATTTTTGAAAAAGAGTTTGGCATTAAATTTGTAATTACAAAATTTAGCGCCGGGCTTTGGTTTGCGCCATACGATAACTTCGACGTAAACATAGAAATGGAAAATCTTGCCCAGATTTCGTTCGAGGAAACGGACGTTGTGGTGGCGTTTGCGACGAAAGATTTTTTAGGAGATGTTTCCATCGATGTTGACGGAGGATGGGTTCCAGCAAAGCAGAAAATTGGCGGACGCGCCATGTTCAAAAAAGCGCTTGCTCTGGTGCGTATTTTCCCGGAAGAAGGGTATACTGAACGCATTTTGACTCACGAACTTGGGCATATCTTCGGGGCGGGCCACATGTTTGACAAAAACTCGGTCATGAATGCCGAGATGATACAAACTTTAACTTTTGATAAGAAAAGCAAGGAGGAGATTCTTGCAAATCGAAACAGAGATTTTTGAAGAAAACCTTTAAACTCCCCTGACCACGATGGCCGGGGGAGAAATTTTATAGTTTCCCCTCCTTTACAAGGAGGGGTGCGGGGAGGTAATATTTTATTATGCTTAAACCAAAAACAAAACAAAAAATAGTAAAAGAGCACGGCGTCCACGAAAAGGATACCGGTTCTTCGGTTGTCCAAATTGCGCTATTGTCCAAGCAAATAGACTCTCTTGCGGCGCACCTCAAAAAGCATGCAAAAGACAACCATTCGAGAAGGGGCTTGTTGAAAATGGTCAGCAAAAGAAAAAAACTTTTGGAGTATTTAGCGAAAAAGAACGAATCTCTGTACAAATCATTAGTTAAAAAATTAGGGCTTAGAAAATAAGTAAAATGGCAAGCCTAAAACACAAAAATCAGCGAGTCGCGGTATTTATGGACGCGCAAAATATGTATCATTCGGCCCGGAGCCTTTTTGGTGGAAGGGTGAATTTTAAGGCGGTCTTGCAGACAGCAGTCGGCGGGCGCCAGCTTATAAGAGCTTTTTCATATGTTATACGCACTAAAACTGGCGAAGAAAAAGCATTTTTGGAGGCATTGGAAAAGCTGGGTATTGAGCTTCGGGTTAAGGATCTCCAGGAGTTTTACGGAGGAGCCAAAAAAGCAGATTGGGATGTTGGGCTTACGGTAGATGCTGTCCGCACTGCGGAAATTGTGGATACAATTATTATTGCTTCTGGAGACGGAGATTTTATTCCACTTGTAGAATATTTAAAAAACCAAGGGCGCAGGGTTGAGGTTCTCTCGTTCGGCAAATCCACTTCTGGCAAGCTCAAGGAAATCGCGGATGACTTCATCGACCTCGGCGAAGAACCCGCGAAATATATAATTAAAAAATAACCCCCCTTAAATATAAAAAAATACTTATGAAAAAAATAAAACCCATAATTTCATACAATAAGGAAAGCAAGGTTTTATCTGTTGAATTAAAAAAAGCACAAAGTACCGATTCCGAGTTATCTGGAAACGTGGTTATTGATTATGACAAAAACGGCGAAGCGGTCAGAGTCAACTTTTATGATTTCAATTTCAATGATTTTAAATCAAATCCGAAAGCGTTTAAGGGCTTCGCGGAAAATTTACGGGTATTGGCGAAAGCCTAATTTATCAAAAATTTCACCGCCGTTGACTTATCAGTCCATAGTTGATAGCCTATAGTCCATAGTCGAGTGTTTATTATAAATAGTGGTTTTCAGATAGGTAGGTCTTTTTGGCCTAAAATCTGCAAATCACTAAAGTTTAAGTGATTTATGACAAATAAAAAATTTACGACCGAAGTTGGCGGTAAAACTTTAACCGCCGAATTTAACGATATTGCGCAACACGCGAACGGCTCATGCATGGTTACTTACGGAGGAACCGTGGTTTTTGCCACAGCCGTTATGAGCGCGCAAGAAAGGGAGGGGATAGATTTTTTCCCATTGCTCGTCGATTATGAAGAAAAGTTTTACGCGGCTCGCAGAATTTTGGGTTCCAGATTTGTCCGCAGAGAAGGCAGAGCTTCTGATGAAGCAATACTTGTTGCAAGGCTTATTGATAGGGGAATTCGCCCGCTTTTTTCGCAAAAAATACGCAACGATGTCCAGGTTGTGGTTATGGTGTTGTCTGTGGACGAAGAAAACGATCCGGATTTTCCCGCGATTGTGGGGGCGTCGTTGGCGCTTGGAACTTCAAATATTCCCTGGAATGGCCCCATTGGCGCTACACGCGTAGGAAAAGTTGACGGCAATTTTGTATCGAACCCCGCATACGAAGAAATGGCAAAGTCGCATTTGGATATAATGGTTTGCGGAAAAGATGGAAAGATAAACATGATAGAAGCTGGCGCTGCGCAAATTTCAGAAGACGAAATGTCGGATGTTTTGGAATTTGCGATAAAGGAAATTGATACCGTGTGCGAATTTCAAAATAAAATAATAAAAGAAATTGGAAAAGAGAAAGCAAGGCTTGAAACAAAAGAGATTCCCCAAAACGCCAAAAAAGATTTTGAGGCCAGAGTTTTGCCTCAGCTTGAGGAAGCGATCTATGTACGGGAAAAAATGAACAGGTACGAAAAACTCAATGAGATTAAAAAAGAATGGATGGATTACGCCAAAGAAAATTTTCCGGATGTTCCAAAAAATCTGCATGATTCTCTCTTTGAAGAGTCTGTCAACGATATAGTCCACAAAAATATTATAGAAAAAGAAAAGCGCCCAGACGGCCGGGGTATAGCCGAACTCCGTCCGCTTTTCGCGAAAGTCAAAATTTTATCGCGTACCCATGGCTCCGGGCTTTTCTATAGGGGTGAGACACATATTTTATCTGTTGTTACTTTGGGCGCGCCTTCCGACGCGCAATTGATTGAGGGCATGGAGGTGCGCACCAAAAAAAGATTCATGCACCACTATAACTTCCCGGGATTTTCCGTGGGAGAAGTAAAAGCTATGCGTGGCCCCGGCAGGCGCGACATTGGCCACGGAGCTTTGGCGGAACGGGCGCTCCGGGAGGTAATTCCGGACTCGGATAAATTCCCGTACACAATCAGGGTGGTTTCCGAAACCCTTTCTTCAAATGGTTCTTCCTCAATGGGTTCTGTTTGCGCGTCGGTGTTGGCGCTCATGGATGCGGGAGTTCCTATTAAGGCTCCAGCCGCGGGAATCGCGATGGGTTTGATGATGGCTTCGCCCTCCTCAACATCCGATGTTAAATCCCAAAAAACATCGGATGTTTTACCGGGCGAAGCTTTGCCAAAATACAAAATACTTACCGATATTCAGGGTCCAGAAGACCACCACGGCGATATGGATTTCAAAGTTGCCGGCACCAAAAAGGGAATTACGGCGGTGCAAATGGATGTAAAAGTTGATGGAATTCCTCTTAATATATTATTTGAAGCGTTCGCGCAGGCTCGCGAAGCGAGACTTGAGATTCTGGATGTAATTACAAAAGAACTTTCTGGTCCAAGGGAAGAATTAAGCCAGTACGCGCCCAGAATAATTTCGATGATAATCGACAAAGACAAAATCCGCGACGTAATCGGCCCTGGAGGCAAAATGATAAATTCAATAATTGAAGAAACCGGTTCGCAAATCGATGTCGAACAAACTGGCGAAATATTTATCACCGGCCCCAACGAAGAAGCGGCGAAAAGAGCTTACGATAAGATTCGCGCTCTGACCAAGGAAATCGAAATAGGGGAAACATTTACAGGCAGAGTTACAAGGATTTTTCCATTTGGCGCAATGGTTGAATTTGCTCCTGGGCAGGAAGGCATGGTCCATATTTCGGAACTTGCTCCGTTTAGGGTAAATCAAGTTACCGATGTTGTTTCCCCAGGCGACGAGGTGAATGTTAAAGTAATAAACAAAGACGACCAAGGAAGAGTAAATCTTTCCATAAAAGCTGTGCAAAAACTCGATTTGAAATCCGAAGAAGACCGCAAAGCCGGCGAAGCCGAGGCCAGCAAACAACAAGAGGCGCGCGAACGCAGAGACAGGGGCAGGGGAGGATTCCGCGGGAGAAGATGATATAATTAAACAATGGAAGTACTAACCGGTTTTGGGTATAATTCTTGGGTGATTATTTTAATCGCGGCGTGGTCTTTGTCGTGGAAGGGTATGGCGCTGTGGCGCGCGGCCAAAAAGAACGACAAAAAATGGTTTATAGTCTTGCTAATAGTAAACACTCTTGCGATTTTGGATATTCTATATATTTTTATTTTTAACAAACGCAAAAGTTTGGAGAAGTTGTCCGTGGTCGCGGAGGAAAAGTTGCCATAAACATTTCCACTATGATATATCATAGTGGGTTACTAAGCAAGTTTGACGGCCGTCTGAGAACGTTAGTAAAAGAAAACAAATATAATTTTTTAACTTTGAAACCTTGTTTATTTTCTTGTGTTACATATTACGAAAAAACTTCCCGCTACGGCCATTTCGGCAGAAGCGACGTTGTTTTTCCGTGGGAGAAGATAGATTCAAAACGAATTAAGTTGCTGCAAAAAATTACCTAGCGTACTCAATTGCCCGCATTTCGCGGATAACGTTCACCTTGATTTCTCCCGGATATTTTAGTTCGCCCTCTATTCGATCCGCGATGTCACGGGCCATTTTTTTTTACTTTCTTTTATAAACTTTGTCGTGGTGTTCAAAATCCAGAAAATGAATTTCGTTTTTCCATATTTTATAAACCAAAACAAAAGAACCGATGTGTATTCGGCGCTCATTTTTCATGTCGTGCCTTAATGGTTTTCCAAATTCCGGAAATCTTAAAACTTTATCAATCTGTTTTTGAATTTCAGAAACAACTTGCGGGTTTTTGTGTTTTTGTTTCTTGAGAATCTTATTTAGTTTTTCAGAAATAACGGCAATATACATATTCTCTTTTTCTTCGGACGCTATAAAATTCTATAAGTTTTTGAAGTAGTTTTTGAGTTCTTTTTGAGAAGAAAATTTAATTCCTTTGCCTTTGTTTATTTCAGCGCTTATTTTGTCCAGTTTTTTTAAGTATTCTGGCCGTATTTCTTCGAAAGCGTGTTCGTCAATGATTTTTTTAATAGTATTTAATTCTAACTCAAGCCGTTTTTGAGTTTTTTTGACTTCATTTATTTCTCGTTGAAGCGTTGCAGTAGTCATATTTGTATTATATCTAAATTTCTAGTTTTTGCAATTGAAACTGTGCTAATTTTTCCAGTATCATTAAAAAATTTCTAGTTCAGCAATGAACAACAAGCTCAAAAACCACCACACTAAAACACTAATTATAAACCACCGTTTTTTGCAAAACAACAATTGTTTAGGGAGAAATTTTTGAGTTGAAAACCTAACAAGAATAAAAACGCTGGCAATTGTGACTATTCCCCATAATGCTTTGGCAAATTCTTTTAAAAAGTTCATCCACGGGTCCATAGATTCAATGATTTTTTAGTAAAAAATTTAAGAGCCTTTTCCTTGTTATTACTAATAACCTATTTAATTCGTAAAGTCTTTTTAGTTTCTGCGTATTTAATGTTTGGACGTTCTTTTTTCTGCTTCCAAAAAATTGTTCAAAATATTCTTGATAGTTTTTTTCTGCCTCGCGGAAATCATTATGAATTTTTCTATATTTTTTGATATCTTTTTTCATTCTTTAATATATTATCTAGCATATTCAATCGCTCGCATTTCGCGGATAACGTTCACCTTGATTTCTCCCGGATATTTTAGTTCGCCCTCTATTCGATCCGCGATGTCACGGGCCATTTTTTTGGCTTCCAAATCCGAAACATTGTCCGGAGTTACGAATACGCGAATTTCACGGCCCGCTTGAATCGCGTAAGCTTTATCCACGTGCGGGAATGATGTGGCGATTCCCTCCAAGTCCTCAAGCCTCTTGAGATAATTTTCTACCGTATCTCTTCGCGCGCCCGGCCGTGAAGCGGAAATTGCGTCAGCTGTTTGAACGATTATAGATTCAAGTGTTTCGTAAGGATATTCTTCATGGTGCGATTGCATCGCTTGGATTACGCGGTGATCCACTCCGAATTTTTGCAAAATTCTTCTACCGATTTCAACATGAGTTCCTTGTATTTCGTGGTCCACGGCTTTTCCAATGTCGTGGAGCAGCGCTCCTTTTTTGGCGATAGCAACGTCGCCTCCAAGTTCGGATGCCAAAATTCCGGCGACATGCGTCATTTCAATCGAGTGTTGCATTACGTTTTGCCCGTAGGATGTTCTGAATTTAAGGCGCCCTAAAAGCATCAAAAGCCTTGGGTCTATATCCAAAATTCCCACTTCGTACGCCGCTTTTTCTCCGGCTTCTTTTATCATTTTTTCTATCTCGAGCCTGGCTTTTTCCACCGTTTCCTCGATTTTAGCCGGCTGTATTCGGCCGTCGTGTATCAGGTTTTCAAGCGCCACTCGCGCGATTTGCCTGCGGACCGGGTCGAAGCTCGAAATTAAAATTACTCCAGGAGTGTCGTCAACCACTATTTCAACTCCAGCCGCTCGTTCAAGGGCGCGGATATTTCGGCCCTCTTTTCCTATGATTTTTCCCTTGATATCGTCTGATGGTATGGCGACCGATGTTACGCTGACTTCCGAAGTGGTTGCCGATGCTATTCTTTGGATGGCTGTGGCCAAAATATCTTTGGCTTTTCTATCCAAAGTTTCAGCGGCAAAGAGCTCCAATTTCTGCATTCTTCCTAGAAGGTCTGATTCACTCCTTTTTTCCAGGTTTTCAATAAGTTGTTTTTTGGCTTCGGCTTCTGTGAGCCCTGCTACTTTTTCTAATTTTTCTTTTTCCTGATTTTTGAGATTTTCCAGCTCTGCTTCTTTGGCGGTTATTTTTTCGAGATTTTCTTTAAGCTTGTTTTCGTTTTTAGTTATGGCTAAAGACCGGGCTTCTATCGCCTCGTCTTTTGCGGAAATCCGTTCTTCGAGTTTGCGAAGGTCTTTTTCTCGTTCTTTTTGTTCTTCTTTTGCCTCCCTTAGTATTTTTTCCGCGTCTGCTTTCGCGCTATCCAGGGTTTTTTGGACGGACTCTTTTGCGTCTAAAAGTATTTGCTTTCCCTTTAGTTCATATTCCTCGCGCCGTTGATGGGCTATAAGTTGGCGCAGAAAGTAGCCCAAAACCGTTCCCCCGGCGACCGCAATAGCCGCCTTTATTAAAGTCGGTGATATATCTAACATAATTTTTTTGCGAAATTAAATTCATAAATTCGATGTCCTTATACTATCAAATGCGATTTCGTGAGTCAAGGTCTCATTTTCTTTTATAGATTTTGTTTCTATTGTCTATGTAACAAACCTTGATAGAATTATTTTTCCAATTAATTTGATAGGCGATTCGATAGTCTCCGACTCTTAGCTTATAAAAATCCCTCCATTCGTTATGGAGAGGGATAGGAAATAAAGAGTCAAAATTTTCTAAAAGCCAGTCAAGTTTTTCTAAAACTCTTGCTCGTACTGCTTTGTCTAGTTGCGCCAAATCTTTTTCAGCTTTTGGCTCAAATTCCAAAGACCATTTTGACATGATTTATAAATATTTTTTTTTAATTTCTGAAAATGGAATAGTCTTGGCTCGGCTTTTTCGTGCCGTCAAAAGGCGTTTTTTGGCATAAGTGCTTAGTCCCAAACCAAAATCAGGATCTTCCAAAACAGCCATTATTTCTTGCGAGATAGCAGCTTTTAGCTGTTGTGGAATTTTTTTAATCAAAGTTTCGCTAGTCATAGCTTAATTTTATCATGGCATACTACAAAAGAAAAGCTCGCTGTGTGCCTGTATGTGTTAAAATTTCTCTATGGTCAAAAGGTACAAACCGGTTGTTCTTTGTGTGCTCGACGGAGTTGGGGTAAATCCCAAAAACCCGCAGTCCACCTGGAAGTACGCGAACACCCCGACTTTTAAAAATTTGGAAAAATTTTTTCCTTTTACGACTCTGCAGGCCTCCGGACTTGCGGTAGGTTTGCCTTGGGGCGAAGAAGGCAATTCTGAAGTAGGGCACCTTACAATGGGGGCCGGCAAAATTTTATTGCACCATCTTCCGAGGATTATTTCTTCAATCCGCATAGGTTCTTTTTTCAAAAATCCCGCTTTTTTGGATGCATCTAACTTTGCCAAACAAAATAACGGGTCATTGCATATTCTGGGCCTTTTTTCGTCTGGCTCCGTGCACGCTTATGCCGAGCATCTTTACGCGCTCTTGGACTTTTGCAAAAACGAAGGTCTAGCCAGTGTCTATCTGCACCTTTTTACCGACGGAAGAGACTCTCCAAAAGATGAGGCGGTTTCTTATCTTAAAAAGTTAGATGAAAACTTGGCGAAAAATTATTCTTTCGCAAAAATAGCTTCCGTAATGGGGCGCGATTTTGCTATGGATAGAGATAAAAATTGGGACAAAATTGAAAAAGCCAAAAAATGCGTATTAGACGGTTCGGCAATGGAGTTTGAATCCCCAGTTTCGTACATAAAAGATTCCTATGCCTCCGGAAAAACCGATGAATTTATAGAACCAGCTTCGCTTCGCGGGGGAGAGGGCAGGATAAAGCGTCGAGATTCGGTTATTTTTTACAATTTCCGCGAAGACAGCATGAGAGAGATTGTGTCGGCTATATCTAAAACAGAAGAATTATTCATCGCTACCATGACAGAATACGAAAAAGGTTTGCCTGTGAAAGTTGCGTTTCCGGCCACGCCCGCGTTTTGGCCGGTTTCAAGAATACTTTCCGAAAAAGGTTTGCGCCAGCTAAAAATTGCAGAGACAGAAAAATACGCGCACGTTACCTATTTTTTCAATGGCGGAAAGGAAAATTCTTTTTCAGGCGAGGATAGGGTTCTCGTAGACTCTCCGAAAGTCAAAAATTTCGACGAGGTTCCGGAGATGTCAGCTGGAAAAATAACAGACTACGTTTTAGAAAACTTTGCCAAGTATGATTTTGTTTTGGTCAATTTCGCCAATGGCGACACGGTTGGGCACACAGGAAATTTTAAAGCCACGGTAAAGGCTTTAGAGTTTTTGGACTTTTGCGTTGGCAGGCTAGTCTCGAGTGTTTTGGATGCTGGGGGAGCTGCCATTGTAACTGCGGACCATGGAAATGCTGAAGAAAAGATTTACTCCCGTTCCGGAGAGTTGCGTACTAAGCACAATTTAAACCCTGTACCATTTTTTGTGGTTGCAAATGAATTTAAACTAAAAACTCCGCGAAGCGATGAAGAAATCCGCAAAAAATACGAAGAAACCAAGGGCGTTCTCACAGATGTTGCTCCGACCATTTTAGAGTTATTGGGCCTTTCGAGGCATCCGGATATGACAGGGATAAATTTGCTTAAGAAGATTTCTTAGAATTTCTAACGGGGCCAATGTTATTTTTTGATTTTACTATTTCGTCTACGATTCCGTATTTTTTGGCGTCGGAAGCGTCCATGTAGAAATTGCGGTCGGTGTCGTGCTCGATTTGGTCCAGCGGCTGTTTGGTGTGGTGCGCCAAAATTTTGCTTATTTTTTCTTTTACGTGGACTATGTGCTTTGCGTCAGTTGCTATATCGCTTGCTTGCCCCTCCGTGCCTCCGAGAACTTGGTGAATCATAACTTCGGAGTTTGGCAGGGCGAATCTTTTTTTAGGCGCTCCTCCGGCCAAAAGTATGGCGGCTCCAGAAGCAGCAAAACCAACACAAAGAGTGGCGACGTCCGGTTTTATATGCTGCATGGTGTCGTAAATCGCCAAAGTGGCGGATACTGAACCGCCAGGGGAGTTTATATATAAGTAAATGTCCTTTTTAGGATCCTGCAATTCCAAAAACAAAAACTGGGCGATTACCGTATTTGCCACTGGGTCGATTATCGGCCCGCCCAAAAATACGATTCTGTCTTTTAAAAGGCGCGAGTAAATATCATAGGCTCTTTCTCCGTAGCCCTCTTTTTCGATAACCGTAGGTATTAAATAAGTATTGTATTCATCCATGGCATTTGTTCTTTAATTTTAAAATATCATTGTTTTTCGAGAAAATCAAATACCATTTCGTTTCTGATTCTTCCGAAAAGGTATTCCTTTACGTTTTCTTTGGAGACTTTTTTTCGTTCTTCATCGGTCATTTTTCGGAGAAACTCGTCGGATTCTTTTTCTAGAAATTCTTTTGACGGGACCAAATTTTCTTTTTTTGCTATCTCGCGCATCACAAGTCCGTATTTGGCTCTTTTTTGGGCGTTTTCCCGCCAATTTTTTCTCAAGTCTTCTTCGGATTTCACGTCTTTTAGCGATTTCAAATAATCTTCCCATTTTATTCCCATATCCGAAACACTCGATTGGTATTCGGCTATCATTCGGTTAAGTTCCGATTCAATCAAAATTTCGGGCAAGTCCGCCTTTGTTTTTTTGCTTATTTCATCAAGAATTTTCATGCGAAGTTCGCTTTTTTGCCTAATTTCCTTTTCTTTTTGCATGTTTTCCTTGATTGCGTTTCTTAGCTCCTCTTCCGTATGCGCGTGGTTGTCTTTAGAGTTTTTCTTTATGTATTCCAACGCTTTGTTTATTTCTTCTTCTGTTGCTTCTATGTTTTTTTTCTCGCCCAGAACTTCTTTTGAGATTTTTTTGTATTCCGGCAGGTTTATTTTATCGATAACCGATGCTTGTATCTTAAACTCAAGCGAATTTTTCCGTGCTATTTTTGTTATTGTGACTTCCGGGCGGCCTATAGCTTCGATGCCTTTGTAATCGAGCTCTCGGAGTATTTTGGCCCACTCGTCTTTTATGGCGAGTTCCGCAGCTTCTTCCAAAATTCTACTTTCCCCGATTTTTTCTTCAATAACTTTTTCCGGCACGGTTCCGGGTCTAAACCCCGGCAGTTCAAACCCTCTCTTTATTTGCGAAAGAGCTTTTTTATAATATTCTTCGAATTTACCAGGTTCAATTGAGATTTTCCACTCCATTTTCGTTACCTTAGCATAAACCCCTCCCCTTAAACAGGGAGGGGTAGATTTTTTATTTTCGTTCCATGGAAAAACTAGGTATTGCCTTTTCTTTTGAAAATTTTAATTTTTCTTTGGATTCGTCAAAATCGATTTTAATTATATCGCCCAGCCCGGTTTGGCCGGTGGCGATAAGGTTAGAAAGCGGATATACAAGGTGGCGTTCAATAGCGCGCTTGAGGTGTCTGGCTCCGTATTTTAAATCCGTGCCTTCTTTGAGCAAAAAATCTTTTGTCGCGTTTGTGCATCTAAAAATAAATTGTCTGTCCGACTGCGAAGCTATAATGCGGTTTTGGACTTCGTTTAACTCTAAATCTAATACTTGCCGCAAATGCTGGTGGGTGAGTGTTCGGAACACGACAACCCTGTCGATTCTATTCATAAATTCCGGAGAAAATTTTCGCTTAACCACACCAAGCGCCATGCGGTAAATTTGTTGGTCAATGGATGCTAAATTTTCTTCAATTTGTTTAATTCCAGAAACAAATCCAATGCCTCCGCTTAGCATTTCGTTCATTTCCACTGCTCCAAGATTTGATGTCATAAAAACAACGCACCGGGACAAATCTACTTTTCGATTGTTGCCAAGCGTTAAAGTGGCTTTATCCAAAATTCCCAAAAGTAATTGCCAAAGAGCTTCATTGGCTTTTCTATCTCATCAAATAAAAGAAAATTTATTTTACATTTGTCGGTTTGGTGCTGGTCGATAGCCTCCTGCGTAAGCAATGGGGGGGTTTCGCGATGGCCCAAGTATCCCGGAGGAGAACCTATAAGCTTTGCGATTTCGTGGCTGTGCTGGAATTCAGCGCAGTCAATTTCGACAAAAGCTCGCGGATTTCCGAACAGAATTTCTGCCGACGCTTCAACGACTCTTGTTTTTCCGGAGCCCGTTGGCCCCAAAAAAACAAGTTGCCGATTGGGCGGTTTGGCATAGCCATGCCCGCCATGTAGATCTGATACATGTTTACAATTCTGCGGACAGCTCTGTCTTGGCCTATGATTTTTCCCAAAAGCCGTTTTTCAAAGTCCATAACTTCATCGCTTCTTAATTCTGGGTCAAGCAAGGTCTCTTCGTGTTTGTACGGCTTGGGCGTCATATTGCACCTCCAATCCAGGCCGGATTCAAAAATCTTCTAGTTTGGTTATACCAAAAACCGGGTTAAAAG
>JBBTXM010000011.1:0-2884 GCA_038062255.1 Patescibacteria group bacterium | reverse complement strand
ATGTCCCTATGTTCATAAATGAGGGCGACATAATCCGTGTAAACACAGAGACCGGAGAATACTCCGAAAGAGCGGAGAAAAAATAAATTAAAGTTTATTTAGTTGAGACCAGTTGGCGGTTTCTTCTTTTATTTTTTCCTGTGACTGAACAATATCGTCCGAGGATTCAGAGTTTCCTCCAACAATTAATATCTCCCTGGGTTTTGCGCCATCCGCGGGGCCTATTACTCCCCTGTTCTCCATAATATCCAACAACCTTGCCGCGCGCGCGTAACCTACGCGCAGCCGGCGTTGGAGAAACGATGCTGAAGCTTTGTCGGCTTCCATAACCAAACTTTTTGCTTCTTCATAAAGTTCGTCGTCGTCCGCGGAATCGGAACCATCTACCTCCAAAGACGCAGAAGGAATTTTCGCCTCGATATCGATTTCTTCGGACTCAAACTTTTCTCCCTGGCCCGCCGCATGCCCCACAACTTTTTTAATTTCTTTTTCAGAAATAAAAGCTCCCTGGATTCTTCTGGGCTTAGAGGTATCTCCCGCCAAATAAAGCATGTCGCCATTGCCCAGTAATTTCTCCGCTCCAGACATATCCAAAATCGTGCGAGAATCTACTCCAGAAGCCACCTGCAATGCGACTCTCGCGGTAATGTTTGCTTTTATAAGCCCCGTAATAACTTCAACGGACGGACGCTGGGTAGAAACAACCAAGTGAATTCCAACAGCCCGCGACATTTGCGCGAGGCGCACAATCGAAGCCTCAACTTCCCGCGGAAATGTGGACATGAGATCCGCAAGCTCGTCTATTATTATTACGATATTCGGCATTATTTCTTCGTGTCCGCCAGCTGGCGGATTTGCTTTTATAAGTTGGTTGTTGAAAGACAAAATATCGCGCGAACCAGCTTCGGACAAAATTTCGTAACGCCTTTCCATTTCTTTAACCGCCCAGCGGAGCGACATCACAGCTTTTTTGGCGTCCACAATTACGGGAGTCAAAAGATGGGGAATTTCCTTGTAAACGGAAAGCTCAACTCTCTTTGGATCAATCATTAAAAATCTCAAAAACTCCGGAGAATTTTTATAAAGCATGCTGACAATAAGCGTATGAATCGCGATTGATTTTCCGGAACCCGTAGCTCCGGCTATTAAAAGGTGAGGCATTTTGGCAATATCGGCAAAAACAGCTTTTCCGGAAACATCTCTTCCCAAAGATATCGAAAGAGCGTAAGACTCCTGGAATTCCTGCATCGAAAGAAGGCTCCGCAACCCAACAAGTGATATGGATTTATTGGGAACCTCGACCCCGACAAGAGATTTCCCCGGTATCGGAGCCTCGATTCGCAAGGGGTGCGCGGCCAAAGCCAAAGCCAAATCATTATGCAGAGCAGTAATTCTTGAAAGCTTAATGCCTTCAGCCGGCTTTAGGGTATATTGAGTAACAGACGGACCGACATTGACCTCAAACATTTCTACGTCGATTCCAAAATTCTGCAAAGTTCTTTTGATGATATTCGCGTTGGCCTTGATATCTCCGCTTGAAGGAATTCCCTTGTCATCCTCCAAAAGAGAAGGAGGCGGAGGAATGTATTGCGCTGAAATTTGTTTTTTGGGATTGAGCGCCATGCCTTCGGAATCATCCGCGTACGAATTTATTTGGGCCGTTTTTTGAGGAGCCGACGTTACCACCGCCGCGACTTTCCCGCCTGCATCTGCGGGCAGGGATTCCGGCGATTCATTCTCGTCTTCATCCCCTTCTTCAGTTTCAGTATCTTTTTTGGCGAATCTCAAAGAAAGATTAAGCATCATAATCAGGGAAACCGCAAAAAGTGTGACAAAAATAACCGCACTCACCCAAAAATCAAAAAGCCGGAGCATCGGGTATGACGACAAAAAACCCACGTACCCGCCGGCGTAAGCGCCGGCAAACAAATCCAAAGCGCCCAAAGAACTTATTAAAAATAAAAATATCCCTACGATTGTGGTTTTGTAAGTTTTCTTTTCAAAATCTTTCAAAAGAGAAAACCCAACTATCAAAAACGCCAAAGGAGCGGCCCAAAATCCTTTTCCGAAAAGCGAGCGCAAAAAATCTCGGGCTAATTCCCCCGCCACGCCAGCCTTGCCGAAAGCGGAAAGCACCAAAACAAAAGAAACCGCAAAAGAAAAAACAGCCAAAATAGAATTTTTTGTTTCCGGCCGGAGCGCGTGGTGCCACAAAGCCTTTGGTTTTAAACCCTTGTTTTTTTTGCTATTTTTCTGCCTCGACATACACAAAGTTTAACACAAAACCCCTCTCCGCGAAAGAGAGGGGTTATATAAGTTTTTAGTACGTTCCGGTACCAAGCCTTGGCATGGCAACGATTCTTTTTTTGTTAAAAACTTTGCTTCCAGGGTCTTTTTCAAATCTCCAGCGTATCTGGTCTTCATTAAACTCTATTGCAAAAGGTTCGTCTTCAATATACTTATTTGGTCCGGGCACTACAAGTCCAGATTCCAATGAGCCGTCCGCAAATTCAAAACCCAGCATTTTCGTATTTTCACTATGTTTTACTTCAACTTTGGAAATATTTTCCTTGTCATAAGGCGTTTTTACTCTAAAGTATTCGACAACAGCTCCGGCGGAAGGCGTAAATTTATCCCCTCCCGTCCATTCCTTGGCAACATATTCTATCTTGCTTACCAAATCCGGAGGCTGTCCGTTATTGGTATCTTTGTTATCGCGCATGAGTTTTACGCGCACATTGTAATTGTTCTTTAAAGAATTTTGATATTTCAAAGTGACTTTCCATCCGGCCGAATCTGGAGCTTGTTCCCAAGTATCCATTGGCTGGCCTACTCGGGCAATCTCGGCAAATACCGGCTTAGGCTGTGGTTTAATTCTCTGGTG
>JBBTXM010000010.1:0-8671 GCA_038062255.1 Patescibacteria group bacterium | reverse complement strand
ATTTAAAAGTATTAATATTTATAAGTTATAAAACGAGCTAGAATAAACAACCAAATAAGGGCTCTGGAACTACGAGTAATCGGCGCCAGCGGAGAAAACTTGGGCGTGCTTCCGCTTGAGGAGGCGCTCAAAAAATCCCAAGAAGCCGGCCTCGATTTAGTAGAAATATCCCCCACAGCAAACCCTCCGGTAGCGAAAATCATCGACAAAGGCAAATATTTCTACGAACAGGAAAAAAAGGAGAGGCAAGCGCAAAAGCGAAGAAAAGAAGTAGAGGTAAAAAATATACGCCTAAGCATTGGCACTGGCGCCCACGATTTGGAGCTTAAAGCCAAGCAGGCTGATAAATTTCTCAAAGACGGCGATAAAATAAAAATCGACTTGATGCTAAAAGGAAGAGAAAAATATTTAAAAAGAGAATTTCTCCAGGAAAGGTTGAAGAGAATATTAGGAATAATTTCTTCGGCGTTCATAGAAGAGCCGATAAAAGCAGGGCCCAGAAGCATTAGCATAACAATATCTTCTAAACATGCCAAAAACACATAAATCACTTTTAAAAAGAATGAAGTTTACAAGAACCGGCAAAATAATGCGAAAAGGCGGGGGTGTTAACCATTTTCAAGCAAAAAAAAGGCGTTCAAAGCAACTGGATAAAAAAAGGTCAATAGAGTTTGCAAAAACAAGCCGGCATCTGTTAAAGGCGTACCTATATCGATAAACGAATATGACAAGAGTAAAACGAGGAGTAACGGCATTAAAACGCCGAAGAAAAATCCTCCGAAAAACAAAGGGTTTTAAATGGCAACGAAAATCAAAAGAACGCGCCGCAAAGGACGCTCTTTTGCACGCCGGCGCGCACGCTTTTAACGACAGAAGAAAAAAGAAAGGCAACTTCCGCCGTCTTTGGAACATAAAAATAAATGCGGCTTCCCGCGAAAACGGCGTATCGTATAGCAAATTGATAGATAAATTGAACAAAGCCAACATAAAACTAAACCGCAAAGTCCTCGCCGAACTCGCCGAACACCACCCGGCAATTTTCAAGCAAGTTATAGAATCGGTAAAATAAAAAGGGCCGCTTTTAACGGCTCTTTTTTTAAATTACTGATTTATTCATCGTCTCTTCTTCTTTGTTTTTTGTTTGCACTCATGCTTGTGCATACAACTTTCGCAGAGCATAACAGTATCTCCGCAACTCTGACAGGTAGGAAACGCAAATACTGTTTTGTATCCATCGCAGGAAGTGCAGTAAAAACCAAATTCTCCGCTCATTGTTGTTCCTCTTTAAAGTCGCAAACTCCAAATCCAACATAGCATTTTTAGAGTGGAATTGTCAATGATTTTACTTCAAACTCTTTAGAAATTCTGCGAGCGGTTTTGTGTTTACAATATCGCTCTTTTTGGCCCAGCCGCGGCGCGCTTGGGCTATTCCCAACTCTAAATATTTAAAGTGGTTTACCGAATGGGCGTCGGAATCAATTACCATTTTCACCCCCGCCTCTACGCATTTTCTTATGTATTCGTCTTTTATATCGAGCCTTTCAGGGTAAGCGTCTATTTCCAAAATAGTACCCTTGCGTTTGGCTGTTTTTATAATTTCATCAACATCTATTTGTATAGCTTCTCTCCTCCCTATTACTCTGCCTGTTAGATGAAAAATTATATCGATATTTGGATTATTCATTGCATTAATAACTCGCTTTGTTTGTTCTTCGCGGGACAAATTAAAGTGGCTATGCACAGCAGCGCCCACAACATCAAGCTTCGATAAAACCTCGTCTTTTATATCGAGTGAACCGTCTTTCATTATATTAACCTCGGCCCCGGAAAGAATTTTTATCCCGCTTATTTTTTTGTTTATTTTTTTTATTTCTTCAATTTGGCGCAAAAGTTTTTTTTCGTCCGCCCCGCCGGTCATAGCAAGCGATTTTGTGTGGTCGGTTATGGCAATATATTCTAATCCCGCTTTTTTTGCGGCGTGGGCCATTTCCAAAATTGAATTTTCTCCGTCTGTCCAGTCGGTTTGGACTTGCAAATCGCCTCTTAGGTCGCCGTACTCAACAAGCTTTGGAAGTTTTCCTTTTTGCGCCGCTTCTAACTCGCCCGTGTTGTTGCGTATTTCGGGGGGTATCCAAGCAAGGCCGAGTTTTTTATAAACTTCTTCCTCCGTTTTGGACGCCAGAAGTTTTTTGCCTTTCCAAAGACCATAATCGTTCAGCATCCAGCCCTTTTTTTCGGCAAGAGTCCGTATGGCAATATTATGCTGTTTGTCTCCCGTCCAGGCAATAAGCGCGGCGCCCTTTGACCTAGGAAGCGTAACCCATATGTCCGCGTCTGTATTGTTGTTCAAGCGAACAAGCGCCTTGTGTCCGCCTTTTTCGTGAACACTTTGGACCTCCGGAAATTTAACAAATCTCTCAACCACCGCGGACGGCTTGGCAGAAAATGCCACAAAATCAAGGTCCCCTATGGTTTCCTTCATTCGTCGCATAGAGCCGCCAAATTCCGCGCCCTCCACCCCCGGCAAGGTTCTTAGTCGTTCAAGTATTTTTTCTGCTACCGGCAATATCTCGCCCAAAATCCGTCTTCCGCCGGATTTTTTTAAAAATTCTATGCCTTTTAAAATTTTCTCTTCAGATTTTTTGCCAAATCTCGCAAGCCCGCTTATTTTTCCGGCCTTCGCCGCTTTTTCTAGGTCATTTAAATTTTTTATCTTTAAATTTTTATATAAAATCTTGATCATTTTTGGCCCCACCCCCTCCACGGCGCTTAATTCCGTTATATTTACCGGAATTTCTTTTTTCAGTTTTTCGTATTCGGCGAATTTTCCATTTTTGAGTAATCCTTCAATGTGCTCGGCGATTCCCCTGCCGACTCCAGGAATTTCCATAAGGCCGGAAAACCCCCTTTCTTTATAAACATCGCGGACTTCCCTATCCAAACCCTCAACGCCCAGCGCCGCCTTTTCGTAAGCCCGGGGTTTAAACTCCACCTCTTTCATTTCCAAAAGTTCCGCCATTTCATGCAAAATCTTCGCGATTTCTTGATTTGTCATTGGTTTATTTTAACACAATAGTTATCCACATTGGGATTTTGCTGTTTGGATTTTTGTGGGATAATAAAAACAGGTTATAAAAAATACGCCAAGTTGATGCTGGGCTAGCAGAGGCCGAAGCTAAAAGAAATCCGCCAGTTGGCGGAGGGGACGCATTCCCAACGATCACAACGATCAAACATTTTTAACTTCCGCTCCTGCTAAGATTCGATCTTTCAAACCTAATTCTCAGAACCCAAAGCCACCGACCAACGAGCCGGTGGCGTTTTTTTTGTCTAATTTTTATTTGTCGGATTTTTAGGAAGCGGAGAAAACGGCGGAAGAGCCTGCGGACGAGCGCCGTCCAGCAAAGGATAAAGATAAAATAGGGCAAAAAGAACGGCAAAGTTTATTATTGTGCTTATTGAAAAAAGAAACCTAAATCCAAAAAGTTCGGCTATAATCCCGCCAACAGCAACCCCTATCGAGCTTGAAATTGTAAGTCCTCCCACGCTAAACAAACTCCATTCAAAACCTTCCGACCCTTTATCGACATGCCTAGCAAACAAGGAATAATACGCGGCCATAAGCAAAGCGTCTCCCAATCCCGCAAGAACTTCAAGCGCGTACAAGTGCCAAATCTCGGATACAAATACCAACCCAAGCGGGTAAGCAACAGCCACGCTTGCCCCAACCATCAAAGCGTAAAAGTCGTCTCTTTCGCCTTTGTGCCTGTCCAAAAATCTAGCGGTTGGAATTTGGAGAACCGATTTGGCAATTCCATAAAGAGCTATGGCAAACCCGACTGTTCGAAGGGTAGCTCCGGTTATGGATTCCGTGATAAATACGGCGAAAATCGGCCCGAAAAGAGCGGTAGAAAGCACCACAAAAAACAAATAAAAAAGCATCACCTGGATTGCTTTATTTACGGTTATGTTTATGCGTATTTTCATATTATGCCTTTATACTACCACGCTCGTAGCGTTTTAATAATGCCGGAAGGCGTTTAAAATCTTTTTCAAACTCTAAAAGAACGCTTGTTGACCGGAGGGCGGCGGCGGGGTGATAAAGTATATAAACAAGAGGATATTTTTTTCCGCCGGAGGCGGATCCGCCTTTGGCGGAAAAATCAGCGACTTTGCCGTGGTCCAAAGATATTTTGGCTTTTGGCAAAAAATAATTCATGGAAAATCTGCCCAGTGTCGCGATAATTTTGGGCTGGATAACCGCAAGCTGGCGCTTGAGATACGGCTTGTACGCTTCAATCTCTGTGGGCTCCGGATCCCTGTTTTCCGGGGGGCGCCTCTTTACAATGTTTGTAATATAAACGCTTTCGCGCCTCCACCCGATATCCAAAAGCATTTTATTTAAAAGCTGGCCCGCCCGCCCAACAAACGGCCTGCGTTCGCGGTCTTCGTAAAAACCGGGCGCTTCGCCGATAAACAAAACTTTCGCATCGGGATGGCCTTCCCCAAAAACCAAGTTTGCTTTGCCAAAAAAAGGCAAGCCGGCATCCGCCTCCATATCGTTTTTTAACATGTCCAATTCTTCAAACTTTGACATCATAATCTCAATACTAATAAAAATTATTCATTTAGCCAAAACCAAAATTGGTTTTTGAGTGTCTCGACTAAAAACAAAAGAGCCTTCGGCAAAAAATTGCGCCGAAGGCTCAAGTATTCAAAAGAGACAAATCTTCGAGTTTTCAAGTTTCATGGAGGGAAGCTCGGGACGCGCCAACACCCACATCGTAGCCCGGGCCGCCATCCCAGTCGCGGACATCGAGCCCGTCCCCGTCAAAGTAGCCAACACAAGAGAAGCCGTCGTGGGGGGTAATTTCTGCCGTGCGAGCCCACCTTGCGGGATTGAGCCAGACATTGTTTTTCCTGTAGTACAACAAATTCTTAGTGACTTCTGAAATCGCGGTGGGAATCTCATATTCTGCCGGTAACATTCCAGGTTGGTCTTCAACTTTCTTTTTTGTGGAATTCGGCATGATTTCCCTGAGCATCAAATGCCAACGGAACTGGCAAGTGGCGTCCTTGGCAAACACGTTTTCCTTGTACCATGGATTTTGGTTAAAGTCGAATTTTGGTTGTCCCGTGGCAGTACAGATGTCATGCCATTTGAGAATGGTAAGCGGTTCTCCTTTGAACTTTGAGAGTCCAAGGAAAGCTGTGTGAGTCTCGCGGATTAACTTGCCGGTATTCCAAGGGCATGGAGCATTAAGAACATCTTCTCCCCATGGAAATTCGGCAACTTCCCGGAGTTGCTTTTTAGTGAAAGATATTCCGTGAAAAGTGCTCCACTCTTCAATTCCAAAAAAATTCTGGTGGTCCATCAATGCTCTTGCGAGTTTTTGGTGGACAGAACCGTCTATGCCGCCGCAGAGCATATACGAGCTAATGCGTTCAGCGTAGGACACATCTGTTCTCAAGCGAGCAAAATGCTCGCGGGTTACGCCCAAGCGATCAAAAACTTCGATCGTGGCGTTCATTTCAGAGTACGGTGTTTCTTTTACTAGGTTTCCCATTTCGGGCCTCCTTGTTTTGGTTTTAGCTCGCCTTTTTGAGGCTCGCTTTTTGGTTTATCGGACAAGTTACGGTTTGACTCCAAAAACAGAGTCAAAATAGTCTCTCTTTGAACTTCAAGGAACTATTTTTTAATTATATCAAACTGACAGAAAAAGTCAAGATCTTGGAGCTTGTTTGTTCCTTATCAAATGCACCAAAAAATGCGTAATAGTCGGCAAAGAAGACAAAATAACAATCGCTATGACTATAGGCACGATATACTGGTCGGCATTCGGAATTGTGTTTCCTAAAAAATATCCCAACCAAGTCATGCCTATCGCCCAAATTACCGCCCCAAAAATATTAAAAAAAACAAAATCTTTGTATCTCATGTTTCCTACTCCCGCCAAAATCGGCACAAATGTGCGGATAACCGGCAAAAACCGCGCAAGCACTATGGTTTTTCCTCCATGCTTTTCATAAAACACGCGGGCTCTCTCCAAATGGTCGCGATGGAACAAAAACGAATCTTCTTTTTTGAAAATTTTGGGCCCAAATTTCTTGCCCATCGCGTATCCGAAATTATCTCCCAAAATGGCAGCGAAAAAAGTTGAAATTGCCAAAATCCAAATATTTAAATACCCCTGCGACGCCAAAAAGCCGGCGGTAAACAAAAGAGAATCTCCTGGCAGGAAAAAACCTAATAAAAGCCCGGATTCGGCAAACACAATGCCGAAAAGCCCCAAATACCCGGCAGTTTTAATGAGAGCCACTAAATCAAACATTATTTAAAATATTATAAGCTAAAAAACTTGATAAACAAGCTCGTATAATATGCTCAAAATAAAAATTGTGAAGAGTGCCGTTTGATGCGGTTTCTTAAACGACAAAAATTGTATTGTTGAAAGCCCTGCCGCCCTCATTTTGCGCAAAATGAAAATTACAAAAATTCCATCCAAGGCTATCAAAATTCCCCCAACAATGGAAATTATTTTTATAAAATCTCTTGGGATTATCAAAAAAAGCAAAATTGGCAAAACGCCCGCGAGCGCCCAAGAAAAATTCTTGCCCTCCACCAAATCCAGCTCATAAACTTCTTTAAGGTCGTAGGAAAGCGTAAGAGCGGCCCTAAAAACCGCCAAAAGCCCCATAAATGCCCCGAAAATTAAAATTTTACCCCCCAAAATGCCGGAAAGTCCGGAAAGAGCGTCTTCGGTGGTGATACCGCCCGATGCCATTAAAACCCCGACTATAAAAATCACGTATAAAATCAAAGGAATCGTGGAACCCAAAATCGTTGAAGACTTCAAACCCTTGGCCGCTTCAATTCTACCCTGATTCAAAAAAACCTCGCGAGAATCGGCAATCAACGACATGCCTGAAAGGGCGAACACAAAAACACCGAAAGAAAAAAACGGATCGGAACCAAAAAAAGAGAGGTTGTTCAAACTTCCACTGCCAGCTGACGCAAAAGCAATGTAGATAATAGTAGCGCATAAAGGAACCATCAAAATTATGTTTAAAAGCCCTATTTCTTTTGCCCGGCTCAAAAAAAGTATAATGCTGTTTACGGCAAGGAACGCAAGCGACCACCAAAACTGCGACCCGCCCGCGATATTTGAAAGAAATATCCCGGACAAAATCGCGTAAACCAAAATTACCGCATTGAGCCCGATAATTGAAGTTAGTTTTGCGAAACTTCCGGTAAATTTTCCCAAATAAATTTTTACATACCCCGGAAATCTATGGATGGACTCAGTATTCGTGATAACTTCGCCGTAAACAAGATGTATCGAAAGCACGGCAAAGAAAGCCAAAGACAAATTTACCACCGACCAAAACACTCCGGACATGTTTACTGAGTACGGCAAAGCAAAAAGCCCCGCACCTATAAGCCCGGAAATTATGCCAACCGAACGCCAAAATGGAGATTTAAAAAACATTTAATTTGCCTGGTCTTGATGAAACTTACTCTCAAGGCGCCCGAAAGCGGAGAGAATCAAAAACGCCAAAACTGTAGAATAAATAGCTATTGCGTACGCGCCAAAACCAACCGCCATGCCAATTGCCGCTGTTACCCAAATGCCTGCGGCGGTTGTAAGGCCCCTGGCTTCGTTGCCTTTTAAAAAAATCATTCCTGCTCCCAAAAAACCGATGCCCACAACCACCTGCGCGGCGATTCTCGTGGGGTCAAAAGCAAAACCCTGCCCAGGGAAAGGATTTATAAAAGAAAGCAGTGTAAATAAAGTTGAACCGATGGCCACAAGTACATGCGTGCGGAGCCCGGCGGGCTTATCTTTCCTTTCGCGCTCAGCGCCTATAATCATGCCCAATCCCGTGGAAAGGCTTATTTTAAATATCATGGTAATTACTTCGTGAGTTATCATACTTTTACCACTTTTTCTTTCTTTACTAATTCCAAAACTTTTTCGATTAGTTTTTTGGGGTCGGAATCGTAAACTATATTCCCCGGACCCCGGTGGGATTTTTCCATAATTTGCGGAATTACTTCGGTACTGCCTCCGGAACCTTCGAGCACGCCAATCGGTTTGCCGTCTTCAAGAGCGATTGTAAATTCATTTATCGTGCCCCACCGCCCGCAACCGACTATTACGGCATCAGCGGATCTGGTTAGAAGCAAATTTCTGCCGGAATATCCAAACCCCGTATAAACTATCACATCCATATAGTCCACGGGTAAATCATAACCTTCCACATGTTCTTTTTCGGAGCCGGCCGGAGAAAGGCCGATGCAAAAACCTCCTTCCTCTTTGGCGCCCATCGCCGCCCAAAATGGAAATCCGGTAGTGGCCCCATTTACAAGCACCATCCCCCTTTTCGCAATTTCTCTGCCAAGCTCTTTGGCTTTATCCAAAGCATCGGGAGCGCAATGCCCAGTTTCCGCCGCCCCGGATACGCAAATTTTATATTTGAGATGTATATGCTTCCCGTCCATTAGATAATATTAACATATTTTGCAATTTTTTAGCATTTCCATGCCTCAAGCAAGTTTTCGATTGATACAATATCGTGGTATGAATGGTTTAAGGAAATTTTATGAATCATTTTTTAAATAATACCATTAAGCCCCCCCCCCAACGGATTTTGCCAGTCATTAATCATG
>JBBTXM010000009.1:0-11368 GCA_038062255.1 Patescibacteria group bacterium | reverse complement strand
ATAGAAGAAGTTTTAAATGACCTGGTCGGATTGTCTTTGATAGACCAAGCATTCAAGGAAGATGTTATGCGGTATGCATAAAAATGGCCCCATCCGACAGCGATCGGATGGGGTTTTCCACACCTTGGCTAGGGACTTGCAATGGTTTTCCGGGTATGCTAGAGTTGAAATATTGTTTTGAATATTGTGAATTTATAAATTCAAGCTTTTTGAGTGTCCCTAAAGCCGGAGGGATGCCTTTTGTTTTATTTTATACATAAATAAGCCCCAAAATGCTTAAAAAGAAATATTTTTCTTACTATAGGGAGCCTTTTGCCAATTTGCCCAATTTGGTAACAATGCAGACAGATTCTTACGATTGGTTTTTAAAAAAGGGTCTCCGGGAGATATTCGACGAATTTTCGCCGATGACCGACTATACCGGCGAAGAATTTACATTGGAGTTTTTGGATTATGAATTGGACGAACCAAAATTCGACGAAGACTACGTAAGAATCAATAACATTTCGTATGAATCGTCTTTGCGCATAAAAGTACGCCTTACCAACAAAAAAACCAAAGAAAAAAAGGAACAGGAAATTTTCATGGCGGATTTTCCTCTCATGACTCCGCGAGGCACTTTTATCATAAACGGAGTTGAAAGAGTTGTTGTGTCTCAATTGATGCGCTCTTTCGGCGCGTATTTCAACCTTTCGATGTCTAGGGGCAGAAAAACGTTTGGAGCGAAAATCATACCTTCGCGCGGGGCTTGGATTGAATTCGATACCGAATCCGACGGCACGATTTACGCAAGAATAGACCGTAAGCGAAAAATTCCAGCCACAGCTTTGCTGCGGATTTTTGGGTTGCATACTAACGAAGAAATTTTAGAGGCCTTCAAGGATGTGGATAACGGTTCAACGGTTTTTATAAAAAGAACTTTGGAAAAAGATCCTTCAAAGGACCTAGATTCCGCGTACATCGAGTTGTTTAAGCGAATACGCCAGGGCGAGCTTGCGACAATCGACAACGCCAAGGATTTGCTGGGAATAATGTTTAAATCCGAAAGATACGATATTTCCTCGGTCGGGCGGTACAAGCTTACCCAAAGGCTTCCGAACTTGGCCAAGAAAAAAGAAGGTTCGAGAGTTTTGGAAAGAGAGGATTTGGTCGAGATAATTTCCGAAATTATCAGGCTCAACAACAATCCTCAAGCGGTGCCGGACGACATAGACAACTTGGGCAATAGGCGAATAAGGTCAGTTGGCGAAATGCTCCAGCAAAGGCTTCGAGTGGGGCTTTCGCGAATGGAGCGAACAATTAAGGACCGAATGTCCACGTTGGACCCGGCTACCATTACTCCGGTACAGCTTATAAATGCGAGGCCATTCTCGGCGCTTATAAAAGAATTTTTCATGACAAACCAATTGTCGCAGTTCATGGACCAAACAAATATTCTGGGAGAGCTCGAACACAGGCGCAGAATTTCCGCGCTTGGTCCCGGAGGTTTGACTAGGGAAAGGGCCGGTTTTGAAGTGCGCGACGTTCATCCTTCGTACTATGGAAGGCTTTGCCCGATTACGACCCCCGAAGGCCCGAACATCGGACTTATAAACTATCTTGCCGGGTACGCAAAAATAAACGACTACGGAATTTTGGAAACTCCTTACCGAAAAGTGGAAAACGGCAAAATCACCAAGCAAATCGATTATCTTACTTCATTTGAAGAAGTGAGGCACAAGATAGCTCATGCCGGAATTTCTTTTGATAAAGACGGGCATATTTTAGAAGAAGAAGTTGAGGGCAGGGCAAACGGCCAGCCTTCGCTGATTCCCAAAAAAGAAGTTGATTATATCGATGTTTCTCCCCAGCAGGCTTTGAGCATTGCGACATCTTTGATTCCATTTTTGGAACACGACGACGCAACCCGCGCAATGATGGGTTCCAACATGCAGCGCCAGGCTGTGCCTTGTATTTTGCCGCAGGCTCCGCTTGTGGGTACGGGCATGGAAGACAAAGCCGCCAAAGATTCCGGCAGGTTGCTTTTGGCTGAGACAGACGGAGTTGTTTCAAAGGTTGACTCAAAATCTATTTCAATAAAATCAGGTACCAAAGAAAAGAAGTACAACCTTACGAACTATGTGATGACAAACCAGTCCACAGTAATACACCAGCGCCCGGCGGTGGATTTGGGCCAAAAAGTGAAAAAGGGCGATGTGCTTGCCGATACCTCCTTGACCGACAGAGGCCACTTGGCATTGGGCCAGAATCTTTTGGTGGCATTTTTGTCGTGGGGAGGAGCAAACTATGAGGATGCCATAATTCTTTCCGAAAAATTGGTTAAAGAAGATAATTTTACTTCCGTCCATGTTGAAGATTATTCTGTCCAGGTTCGCGATACAAAATTGGGTCCCGAAATTACAACGCATGATATTCCAAACGTTGGAGAAGAGAAACTAAAAGACTTGGATGAAGATGGAGTTGTCCGCATAGGAGCGGAGGTTCGTTCGGGCGATATTTTGGTAGGCAAGATTTCTCCAAAAGGCGAATCCGACCTCACTCCGGAAGAAAGGCTGTTGCGCGCGATTTTCGGCGAAAAAGCCCGAGATGTAAAAGACACATCTCTTCGTATGCCTCACGGAAAAACCGGGAGAGTTGTGGGCATCAAAGTATTTTCGCGCGATAAAGGCGACAAGCTCGAAACAGGAGTTATCAAAGAAATCCGCGTAGAAATCGCAGAAATGAGAAAAATATCTGTTGGCGACAAGCTTGCTGGGCGCCATGGGAACAAGGGAGTTATTTCTACAATTTTGCCTGAAGAAGACTTGCCATTTTTGCCGGACGGCACAAGGGTTGATATAGTTCTGAATCCCCTTGGAGTTGCTTCGCGTATGAACATTGGTCAAATTCTCGAAACGCACCTCGGATGGGCGGCGAAAAAACTTGGCTATTACGCGGTAACACCGGCCTTGTTGGGAGCGGAAGAGTGGGAAATAAAAGAGGAGCTCAAAAAAGCCGGCCTTCCCCAAAACGGAAAAATCAAGCTTTTCGACGGCAGAACGGGAGAAGAGTTCGACCAAGATATCACTGTAGGGCAAATTTACATGTTAAAACTTTCGCATATGGTGGACGACAAAATCCACATGCGTTCAATCGGTCCTTATTCTTTGATTACCCAACAGCCGTTGGGAGGTAAAGCCCAGGGAGGAGGCCAGAGATTCGGGGAAATGGAAGTCTGGGCCTTGGAGGGCTATGGAGCCGCGCATACTTTGCAGGAAATGCTTACGATAAAGTCCGATGATGTTTTGGGACGGGCCGCGGCGTATGACGCCATAGTGCGCGGGGAACCGTTCCAATTGCCGAACGTCCCGGCGGCTTTCCACGTATTGGTCAACGAGCTTAAGGGACTGGCCTTGGATATTGAAATAAAAGGCGTCGAAACCGCTCCGGATGAAGAAGAGGAATCGTTTGAGTCACTCAAAGAATCGTTTAAGGGAAAGAAAGAAGGATTGGAGGAAGTATTATTCGAGGAGGAAGAGGCAAGCGTGTAATATGGAAACAGCTACAAAAATAAAAGATTTTAAAGCGTTAAAAATAAGCCTCGCTTCTCCCGAGAGGATTTTGGCGTGGTCGCGGGGGGAAGTTACAAAACCCGAAACCATCAACTACCGAACCCAGCGCCCGGAAAAAGACGGCCTTTTCGATGAAAGAATATTTGGGCCGGAAAAAGATTTTGAATGCTATTGCGGAAAATACAAAAGAATCCGCTACAAAGGAATAATTTGCGACAAATGCGGAGTGGAAGTTACGCGTTCGATTGTCCGCCGTGAAAGAATGGGGCATATAGCTCTTGCTTCTCCAGTTTCGCACATTTGGTTTTTGCGCGGGGTTCCTTCGCACGTGGGGATGCTTCTTAATATTTCCGTGCCGAATTTGGAAAGAGTTATTTATTTTGGAGGATACATAGTAACCAAAATAAACGAAGAGAAAAGAAAAGACGCTTTGGGCGCCTTGGATAAAGAATTCAAAGCAAAAGGCAAGTCAGTCAAATCAGACGAAGAAAAAGATTCCCTGAAAACGGCTTTCGACAGGGCAAAAGGGGAAATAAAAGGACTCGATGTTCTTTCTGTAATATCCGAAGTTGAATACCACCGCTTGAGCTTGAAATACGGAGACGTATTTGAGGCTGGAATAGGAGCCGAGACTTTGCGAAAGGTCTGCGGAGATTTGGATTTGAAAAAATTGGCCGAAATTTTGGACAAAGAACTTGTCGAAGCTCCGACTCTCCAAAAAAAGAAAATGCAGCGAAGGCTGCGATTGGTTCGTTCTTTTTTGAAATCCGGAGTCAAGCCAGAATGGATGTTTTTGACTTCTATTCCGGTGATTCCTCCCGCCATGAGGCCGATGGTCCAGCTCGAGGGGGGCAGGCACGCGACTTCCGACATCAACGATCTTTACCGCAGAGTTATCAACAGGAACAACCGACTAAAAAAACTTTTGGAAATCAAAGCTCCGGAAGTTATAGTGCGAAACGAAAAAAGAATGCTCCAGGAATCCGTAGATTCTCTCATAGACAACACAATCAAGAGAACCCAGAGCCCGGCCGCGACCTCGCAAGTTCAAAAAAGGCCACTGCGTTCTTTGGCGGACATGCTCAAAGGCAAGCAGGGAAGATTCAGGCAGAACCTCTTGGGTAAAAGAGTGGACTATTCCGGCCGTTCGGTTATTGTTGTCGGCCCTTCTTTGAAACTCAACCAGTGCGGTCTTCCAAAGCACATGGCGCTGGAGCTTTTTAGGCCGTTTATAATACAGGACCTTATGCGCAGGGAATTGGCGCACACAATAAAGGGAGCAGGAAGAATGGTAGACGACCTCGCGCCGGAAGTTTGGGAGTCCTTGGAAAATGTTATTGAAGGAAAATATGTGCTTTTGAACCGGGCTCCTACTTTGCACCGTTTGGGCATACAGGCTTTCAAACCGATTCTTATTGAAGGAAGCGCGATTCAGCTGCATCCGCTTGTTTGTTCCGCCTTCAACGCGGACTTCGACGGCGACCAGATGGCTGTGCATGTTCCTTTGACTTCTGAAGCCCAAAGAGAAGCGGCAGAAATTATGTCGTCCGCCAAAAATCTTTTCAAACCCGGAAACGGAGAGCCGGTTGTAACTCCTTCGCAGGATATAGTTATGGGTGTCGCGTATCTTACAAGGCTCAAGGGGGGCGCAAAGGGGGAAAACAAATATTTTGCAAGTCCAAATGAAGCCATTTTGTCTTATGACTTTGGGAATATAAGTTTGCAGGCGAAGATTTTTGTAAAAATTACGCAAACTCCAAAATACCAAACGGAAGAAAAAGAAATAATTGAAACCAGCGTTGGAAGGCTTTTATTCAACAGCGCTATTCCAAGCGATTACCAGTACATAAATAAAGAACTCAAAAAGAAAGATTTGGAATATCTCGTTTCCGACATTATCCAGCGCTACGGCATAGACGACACCCCTCCGGTGCTCGATAAAATTAAAACTCTTGGATACAAATATTCAACAATATCTGGAATCAGCTGGGGCATGGACGATATCCAAATTCCGCAAGAAAAAGGCGATTTAGTAAAAGAAGCGAAAGAGGCGGTAAGGGTCATCGAATCTCAGTATCAAAACGGCCTTTTGACGGACAGGGAAAGGTATCAAAAAGTTATTTCGGTTTGGGCCAATGTCAAAAAGAATGTGGACAAGCTCACGTCGTCTATCCTCGACGTGTTCGGACCGATTCATTATATGGTTGGCTCAGGAGCTAGAGGAAACTGGCACCAAATAAATCAGATTGCGAGCATGAAGGGGCTCGTGGTAAACCCGTCCGGGCGCATTATTGAGCTGCCTATTTTGTCATCTTACAAAGAAGGCCTGAACGTGCTCGAGTACTTTATTTCTACCCATGCCGCGCGAAAGGGTATCGCCGACACCGCCCTTAAAACTTCCGCTGCCGGGTATCTTACGCGAAGACTTGTGGACGTAGCCCAGGATGTAATAGTAAGCGAGCCGGACTGCAAAGATATGAAAGGATTTACGGTGCGTCGAAGCGATTATGAAAAAATGGGCAAAGATTTTGCTTTGCGAATATTCGGCCGCACTCTGGCGCAGGAAGTTGTCGGGTTCAAGAAGAACCACTTGCTTTCAATCGGCGACGCCAGAAAAGTGGCAAGCTCCGGAGCGGAAGAGGTTATAATCCGCTCACCAGTTTCATGCAAATCCGTAAGGGGTATTTGCCAGCTTTGCTATGGATACGATTTGGGATTGCATGCTCCGGTGAAATTGGGAGAAGCTGTTGGAATTGTGGCGGCGCAGTCGATTGGAGAGCCTGGAACACAGCTTACAATGCGTACTTTCCACATTGGAGGTATCGCGGGAGCCACGGACATCACTATGGGTTTGCCCCGAGTGGACGAGCTTGTTGAAATGCGCGTTCCGAAGGCGGAGGCTATAATTTCAAACGCCGCCGGTGTTGTTCTGGAAATTGCGGATTCCGAAAAAGGCTCGCCCGGAGACAAGCTTATAAAAATTTTGACTGATGATGGAAAAACAAACGAGTTTGAAATTCCGTATGGCAAAACAATTTTGGTAAACGAAAAAGAAAAAGTAACTCCTGGCGCGAGGCTTACTGAAGGAGCGATTAATCCGAAAGAATTATTGCTTGTTGCCGGTGTTGAGGCGGTGCAAAATTACATAATTTTTGAAATGCAGCAATTGTATACCTTCCAGGGCGCCGCAATTAACGATAAGCATATCGAAGTTATCGTGCGACAGATGTTTGGAAGAGTGCGCGTAAAAGAATCTGGCGACACCAATCTTATTGCCGGCGAGATAGTTGAAAAAGGAAGATTCAGGGAAGAAAATATGCGGGCAAAATCAAAAGGCAGAAATCCAGCGAAAGCCATTCAGCTTTTGATGGGCGCAAGCACGGTAGCTCTTACTACCGAAAGCTTCCTTTCCGCGGCATCTTTCATGCAGACAATGCGCGTGCTTACAGCCGCGGCGGTTGACGCCAAAGAAGACAAGCTCCGAGGTCTCAAGGAAAACGTTATCATTGGCCGTTTGATTCCTGCCGGTACCGGATATCGAAAAGAATATCTCCAAAAACTCGCTTACGAAAAAAAAGAGGAAGAGTAATTTTATCCTATGCACGAAGAAGCCCATAAAATAAGCAAGAGCGAAATATTGCGGAATATTTTCATTTTAATTCTTGTCATTGCGGCGATTTACGGATTCAGCATATTTTTGGGCATCGAAAATATCCGCGAAAAAGTGGAAGGCGCCGGAGTTTTCGGTCCACTGTTTCTTATTGTTTTAAAAGCGCTGACGCTTATCATTGCTCCATTGAGCGGAAGCCCGCTTTATCCAATATCGGGGGCTCTTTTCGGTTTTACGAAAGGATTTATATACATGACAATCGGCGATGTTTTGGGCACATCAATATCTTTTTATATAAGCCGTATATTCGGCAGGAAAGTTGCTGAATATTTTGTAACCAAATACGGCATGAAAGCGGTGGACGATGTTTTAAAACACTTGGGCACCAAGCGTGGAATGTTGCGCGCGAGATTAATATTTTTTGGATTTCAAGAAGCTGTGGCGTACGCCGCGGGGCTTACATCGATATCGTTTTGGTGGTTTTTGCTTATTCATAATTCCGTAAATATAGTTCCGCACGCTATCTTGGTGGCGCTTGGAGATAGCTTGGCCTATAAGCTGGACGGAACTGTTATTTTACTCGGAGGGGTGGTAGTTTTTCTGCTTACCCTTTTAGGTAGTTGGTGGTTTTTTAAGAAATCAAAAGAAGAACAAACCTAACAATGGTATATATTGCGTTTTCGGCCAATTTGTTGTATTAATGGTTTAGATTCTTTGAGGCTTTGTTGTGAAGTTAAGAGTAATTTTGGCCGGATTTTTGTTGATTTTTTGCGTTGTTAATAACGCGGAGGCCCAAATGCCGGAAGATGTATGGCGGGAATATCA
Organism: Patescibacteria group bacterium; assembly: GCA_038062255.1. Classification (GTDB taxonomy): domain Bacteria; phylum Patescibacteriota; class Minisyncoccia; order UBA11713; family 2-01-FULL-45-33; genus JBBTXM01. The sequence continues at coordinate 3,382 of JBBTXM010000009.1, read as the reverse complement.
ACATTTAAAACCGCCCTATTTCGAATTGCGCAACGTTGTTTTTGGTTTTAAAGAGCCATATTACTCTTTGGCTCTTAAAGAACTTACGAAAGTTCGCTTGGAGCCAATTCAAATAACTTTTTTGTTGCTCGACATGATGAACAAAGTTCCACAACATGATACAGATATCATTTTTTATCAGTTTTGGAGCCATTTGCGTTTGACGGCATCCAAAGAAGATCTAACAACACTTTTGGCAAGCCAAGGCATTAACAAACTTCCAAGCAGTTTAGACTGGTTTGTGGATGACGCGGTCAAAACTCTTTTACAAAAGGAGCTAGATTTCTACGCAACTCGCAGAGTTGGGTGCGACGGGCACAAAAAATATCGCCATATTTTTTTAGAAAAGTTTCTCTCCTTGGGTCCACCGCCTCGTGAGTTGGCAAGCACAATTAGTCTTTGCAAAGAAAATAACGAGTTGTTTTTGAAAATGCTTTTAAATCATCCGGACGTCAGTAAGGAAGATTTGCTGGATGTGTTGGGTGTTATGGAGAAATATAAAGACTTTTACGACCAATATTTTTCGCTTTTACTCTTGCGTCAAAATGAATTTATAGGGTATGAGTTTGCTTTTATAAAAGAAATATGCAAAGCAGAACCTTATTGTTCTTTGTTTGATTCCCGTAATTTTTCAGCTGTTTTGGAAAGAAGGGAAAAACTTTTGGAGATTATGAGGACAACAAAGTAATTTTACAACAGTCCGTATTTCCGGACTGTTTTTTTATTTTGTCAATATTGCATGTGGATAACTACGTGGTATTTTTAATTTAGATTAACTTTCCTTGAAAAAGAGGCGCTTTATGAAGAAAGTAGCTTTGTTGTTATTTGTGTTGGTTTTTTCGTCTCTATATTCGGCTTCCGCGCGGACTTTTGTTCAAAGCCCGCGAGCCGTTCAGGCGCGCGAGACCGTTTATTCGCCGTCCGGCAAAGAGCTTCCTTTCTACTTTTCAGATGTAATGGGAATTCTCCAGACAGCTGACCCCATAAAACAGCATATTGAATATCTTCGATATCTTAACGCAACCCGCTTATGTGTTCAGGCTGATCTTAGTTTTGCTCCGTTTATTCTCGATAAAGACAGCATTCGAGTGACTGTCGACGATTTGGACAGCACTTCGAGCATTACTGACGGCAAGGCTAAATTTACAATTGTTTTTAACGAATTTGTCCGCCAGGGCAAAGACAAGATTCGAGTAACAACTCTTTGCGGGCAAGAATTTATCAACGACCATCAATTTGAAATCGTAAAAAACGACCTTATCGAGCAGATGAAAATCGCTCGCGATACCAACTTCGATTTTTACGGGCCACTGACTGACTATGTTGTAAAAACGCGCGCGGAACGCCTTGGCAAGTCCGAAAGCGATTATCGAAAAATTCTCGATGAAAACGATCCGCATTTCAAAGATGTTAAAGTACGCGAATTGCACCGCGTCCCCGAACCCTTCAAAAAAAGCGACTTTGTGATACGGGAACTTCATTTTGGATACCATCCCGGCGCATTCGGCGCTTTGGGCCTTGCGTGGCTGGATACGGGCATTGTTTATTACAACCCGCAGTCCAGAATTATCGATTATTTAAAGGGGCATCCAAGCATTCTTACGCATGAGACGGTTCACAACAATTCCAAATTGCAAAATTGGCCTTTTACCAGCATAAACCTTGAATTGACGGCGTCTTTGCCGGAAATGCTGATGCCGCAAAATCTGCTTGAATTCTTTTTCCATGGCTATGCCCAACCGCTTCGCAAACTTGCGTTTAACCATTTTGGATACAATTTTGCGCAAGCGCAGGATGAAATTTTCCTTTTCGATTACGCGGGCAACCTGCGTATCGACGAAGAAAAATACCGGGAGAATTTTAAGATTCTCGAAACCATCCGGCCGGAAATGCTCAAGGCTTCAAAAGAAGCTGTTTATGAATACTTTACAGACGAGCTTTGGTGGTCGGCCATGAACAAAAGATGGGCTCAAGATACAAGCGTTTTTGATATCACGATGGCGTTAAAATACGATTCAACAATTCTTGGCGGGCAGGCGGAAACCGAGCGTTGGCTTGTCCAGCACGAAGAGGAAATCAAAGAAGGAATGCGCATTGCATGGCAAAAGACCAAAGAAAACAATAACGGCGGAAATGCAATGAGAGCTCCGCAGTTTGTTGTGGAACAATATAAAAATCTTTTTACTGAAAAAGAACAGGAAACTCTGCGCCAGTATTTTGCAAAAAATCCAAAATCGGCGGAGTTGCTCCAAAAAATGAGCGAAGAACAATTGTTGAAATTCTTTTCAAGCTTTAAATCGCAAAAAATCGGAGGTGTGAGATGAAATCTGTAAAATTTGGTTTGCTTTTGGGAGCTATTTTATTTTTTACTGGCTGCCAGCCTACTTTGTACGACCACTTCAAACAGGGCGCTTGCGACCAAAAAAAGTGGACCGATGTGCGGTGCCGGGCTGCGTTTACACGCGGAGCTCGGAAAACGTTCGGCAAAGAAAAGCCTGGCGGAAAAGGCGAATTCGAAGTCAACTACGGAGTTCTTAGTATTTCCGAAGTAGATAGAGAAGTAAAAAACCTTCGGCAAGACCTTAAAACCGCGCTTGATTACAACAACAAGTCCGATAGCAAATTCATTGATGTGCATAATCTTAGGCCGTATTTGGAGCACCAAGAAAAAGTTCTCGAAGCCCTTGATGCATCGCTGCAAACAGTAAGCCTTTTTAGCGAATTTCAGCGCCAAACAGGGCTTTCCGTCGACTATAGTTCTTATGGTTACAACGGCAATCCGCATGCGGATAGTTACGACCTCAAAAAGATTTTTGGCAGCAAAGATATTTCTTACGCGTATCCGTTTACTTCCGACCAGATTGAGGAAGCTAAAAAACAAGGTAAGCTTGAAGTAGTCGAATCGATGGATTGGAAATTAAACCGCGTTTTGGACCGCCAAATTCCGGATCCCGACGATCCAAGCGATCCAAAAGACGAAAATCGGTTTATATGGCGGCCGCATGCCGAATGGTTTTCCGCGACATCATATAAAATTTGGGACGTTAAAAACGATCCCAAACCGCAAAGCAGTTTTGGAAATTATATTGAAATTTACCGCATGTCCGAAGACGGGAAAAAAGAAAGCCGTCCGGCTCTCAAGATTTTTTCTCCGCAAGGAAACGGCCAAGGAGTTTTGGTTATCGATTACGATCGCGAAGGAAAAGACCCTGGTTTCGGGCTTCCGGACGCGGTTGAGAGCGTATTTGTTTCAAGCCTGCGCGAAATTGCGCAAAACCAGACTTTACTCTCGCGGCTTTTTGAAGAAAAAGAACAGCACCAGAGAATTAAACCACAGCCTAAG
>JBBTXM010000008.1:0-4515 GCA_038062255.1 Patescibacteria group bacterium | reverse complement strand
TGGGGGAACTCCGCCTGCCGAGCTCAGAGAGTTCCGTTCGGATATTTTCAAACAGACACTGTGTCGTGGAGGGTGGTTATAATAGCGAAACGGATTCCTCATGACCTATTTTTTGAGCAATTTCTACGCACTTGCCAGCATTTCATTCTTTTGCATCTCAATCAAAAAGGTGAAGGAGTTCCAAAGGTTTTGCATATAAGCTGTGTCTGAAAGTATGGTTATAATAGTGTCATGGAACGGACCCATCTAGTACACAAACTTGACAACTCCAAACCACTTGCTACACTTAAGATACTAAACGTGAACGGCATCTTTCGTAGGTGCCGTTCATTATTTATCTTGAAAAGACAGCTTATGTTTGAGGCGGGTGAAGTCCAAAAATTTATCGCCCGCAAATTGCCGTATTTCTTTTGCCGTTCTTTGCCCTCTGGAGAAGATAAGTACTTGTTTGCCACTTTGTTTTAGATATTTGAGCACCGGCAAAAAATCGCCATCGCCAGAGAGGATAACTACTTTACTGAAGTTGTCCTTTTCTTTCATAAGGTGAAATGCCATATCAACGTCGCAGTTTGCTTTTCTTTTTGTGCTTCCGTCTTCTTGCTCGTATAATTTTACTGGTTTGAGAAAAAGTTTATATCCAAAACCTTCTAGCTTACGATAAAATCTTACTCGTTGAAGATGCCTGCCGATAAGTAGAAGTTCAGCTTCGTTCAGTTTTTCATTTTCATTTCGCAATATTTCAACAAGGTGTTTTTCCAAATTTTCCAGGGGAACGGTTTCACTGATTTGGTAATTGTAGGTGAAATTGTGTATCTCAACTCCACCAAAGTAAAAAGCGGTATGTATCGTATATTTTTCTTTAAGATACGAAAGTAGTTTTTGATAATCTATTTTCCACCCCAAACTTTTCTCCCCGCCGTAAAAAAGATTTGATGCGTCTATAAACGCAAAGTTTTTCATAGAAAAATTGTAGCTTGAATATCAAGCATTGTGCAATGTCGGAACATAAATCGACCCCAGTTTTAACCAAACTACAGTTCTAACATCATCTACAATGCGACCCTAACGGGAATCGAAACTAAATCTACGTTTATTTTTGGTTCGAATTTTTAGAAAAATAAACCACCAAGCGAATGCTTGGTGGCAGGTTGGTTTATTGAGTTTTGCAGAAAGAAAATCTAAGACGAAGTGAAATTACTTCATCGTCTGTGAAATCAATGCCGTAGGCTACAAGATCATTTTCAATGCACCATTGAATGAATTCTTGCCATGTTTCGTGATTTTGAACAATTGCCGCAACTCGTAATCTCCGGTCCGAATATTCTTCATTTAAATTTTTACAATGTAGAAGCCAGCATTCCGGGTCGGTTTTTCTTTTTTGTATTTGTTTTTCTATTTTTTTCTTTAACCCATCAAATAATCCTTCTGTATTTTGTGTATCCGCCAAAAGTTTTTTGTAGAATTTATCTGAAAAATGTTGGTGTGGGAGTGAGCCCTTTTCAAACAGGGTGGGCGGCATTGGATGTTTTGCGCGTTTAGTTTGATCGTTGTTTGCAAGCTGCTGTCCAAGGTTCATAACACATCCTTTATAACTTTATCTTGTAATTTTTTACCACTTACTAATACTAAACGCAACCAAAACAGGTTTGAATAAGCTCCATTTGCCCACCCAACTATTTGACACTCAATTATAATAAAATTATAATTTAGACATGACTCAAAAAGTTTTAAAAGTAGGGCCTTCGGCGGCGGTAATTATTCCCAAGAAGTCCTTGAAGGAATTGGGTATTAGAATTGGCGACGAGGTTAGAGTAGAAGTTAACCCTGAAAAAAAAGAGGTTTCTATAAAACCCGCAAAAGAGTTATCCAAGGAAGATGAAAAAATTGCTCGTTTGACTTTGAATTTTATAAATAGATACCGCCGCGATTTAGAAGCTCTGGCAAGAAAATAAACAGTGTGGAATATCTTTCAAAAGAGCAAATTTTGCTTATTCACTCAATGGTGATAGATGAAACCGGAGGACTTCACGGCGTCCGAGATTATCATTTGATATCCAGTTTAGAAAATTCTCCCAAACAAAAAGTTTTTGGTAAAGAGCTTTATGAAACCGCTTTTGAAAAAGCGGCTGTTTATATTAGAGATATTATTAAAAATCACGCATTTCTTGACGGAAACAAAAGAACCGGCACAACTTGCGCAATTGTATTTTTGGAAAATAATGATTTTATTTTTAAAGCAAAAGAAGGCGAAATTGAAAAATTTGCGCTGAAAGTGGCCACAGAAAATTTTGAAATATCCGTTATTTCTAAGTGGCTCAAAAAACATTCTATCAAAAAACGGCTCACCTTGTGAGCCGTTTAAATTTTCATTCTTTCTTTTCCTGTTTTGCTTTCCAGTCTTTGATTGCCGATTTTATCGCGTCTTCCGCGAGAACCGAGCAATGGATTTTTACCGGCGGCAGGGACAACTCTTTTACTATATCAGTATTTTTTATCGCAAGAGCTTCTGCAAGCGTTTTTCCTTTTATCCATTCTGTCGCGAGCGAAGAGCTTGCAATGGCGGATCCGCAGCCGAAAGTTTTGAATTTTGAATCAACTATAATTTCCTGCACGTTAATCATGGCGCTTGCGCATTGACGGCATGCCGGTTCTTGTGACGGGGCATCCCACGAATTTTGGCAACTTTGGCATTGGTGCCGGTAAGTAATTTCTATTTGCAGTTTCATTACATCTCCGCATTCCGGGGCGCCTACAAGCCCCGTGCCGACATTCGGATCTTCTTTGGGAAGAGAACCGACATTTCTTGGATTATTGTAATGCTCGATTACTTTTTCCGAATAGCCCATTAGTGCCTCCAAAAAATAAAAATCTAGTTTGATTTTAACAAAATGCTCCTATTCCGTAAAGAGCAGGACTATCATCGCCGCGACTCCCAGAATTACCGCGCCGAATTGCGCTACTGAATGTCTGGCGCTTTTTGTTTTGTGGAGCTCTGGTACAAGGTCGGAACCCGCGATATATATAAACCCCCCAGCCGCAATCGGTATGAAGTATATTATCAGTGTTTGCGCGATTTCGTTTAAAAACAGCGCAAGCCCGGCCCCAAGTATCGCAAGCAACGCGGAAATAAAGTTGTAAAAAAGAGCTTTTTTTATCTTGTATCCAGAATGCAGCAGTACTCCAAAGTCTCCGATTTCTTGCGGTATTTCATGAAGTATTATGGCAAAGGTCGTGGCTATTCCTACCTCGATTCCGGCAAAGTAACTTGCGGCGATAATCGCCCCATCGATGAAATTATGGAGCCCGTCGGATACCAAAATCATTTTTCCGGTATGAAGAGCGGTATGATTTTCTTCGTTATGGTGGTGCCAGTGGAGGAATTTTTCAAGCCCAAAAAATACAAGAATCCCTGCGATAACCAAAATTCCAACCATTGTTTCATTAAGCCCCTCAAACGATTCCGGAATCAAGTGCAAAAACGCGTCGCCAAACAGCGCTCCAACCGCAAGGCTGACCAGCACAAAAACATATTTTCTAAGAATGCGCTCTTTCATTGAAAGCGCCAAAAGGCCGGAAAATGATATTGCGCTGATTATAAGAACGCTCGCGAATGTATATAAGTATGTTTCTTGCATAATTATTTATTTCCCGAAAGGCCAAAGGTGGTCTTTAAAAAATTTTATGCCGGGTTTGGCTACCATTATCAATACAACTGACAAAATAACTACAGTTAGGCCGTCGTAGCTGGAGCGGGCGATATCATCGTCGCGAAAGCGCAGCCACATTCCAAGTTCGTCCATCGCAAACCCAAGCCCCATTCCAAAAAGCATTGCTATCCAATAGTTTGCGCGCGGGCCATGGTGCACAAGGGCCAAATATCCAGCCGTAGCCAGTATAAAAAATCCATAAGTAAAATGGTGCACGTGGAGCCCGGAAGACCACTCAATGTAGAATTGCGGAAAAAAATAACTAAAGGCCCTTGCTCCAGCAAATGTCAAAAGAAACGAAAAAGATATTGGAAATAAAATTGCTATATAAAGTCCGTCTTTGAGTTTTGGCTGTTTGCCGGTTCTTGCCTCGATGCTTTGGCGCATCTTTTTAAAAATGGAAATCATATATAATAGAAGTGTATATGAAAAATAGGGCAAAAACAATTGTATTTTTGTGTTTTATTCTTTTTTTTGCATCACTTTCGGCTCATGCACAGATAAAAACTTTAAAAAACATCGGATTTATTCAAGACAATATTTGGTATTCAAAAGATCCGTTTTTTGAGGGCAATAAAATAAGGGTTTATACGGCTGTTTTAAACGCCAGCCAGTATGACTTCAAAGGAACTTTGGAATTTTTTGTTTACCCTGACGGAACTGGAAGGGCTGGAGGTAAATCTATCGGCAAATCCAGCTTTTCCTTGGTAAGCGGAGGGTTTCAGGTGCTATGGGCGGATTGGACGGCGGAAAGCGGAAGTAAAAAAATCTACGCCAGCTGCCACCGCTTCATTTAAGGTTTTTTGGG
>JBBTXM010000007.1:0-2465 GCA_038062255.1 Patescibacteria group bacterium | reverse complement strand
ATTATTTAAACCGGTTACGGCAAGGCCTCTTTCCAAAAAAAGTTCTTTGACGAATTCTTTTTCAAATACGTTTCCTTTTGAGGATGGCGGGGGAGTAAATAATATTTTTTTGTTGTTTTCGAATTCGCTTTCGTATTTTTTGCTTTCTTTTTCATCCAAAAAATTTTGGCCGATTTCTCCCGCGAACCGCGATTTAAGCTGTTCTTTGCGGAGCTCGTTTTCTTTGGCGTAGGAAATCGTAATTCCGTTTTTGGCGCGGGTTAACGCTACGTAAAAAAGCCGGCGTTCGTCGTCGTCCGACTGCCCAAATCCTCCTCCCCAGTGCCCGTCTGCGGCCCCAGCAATATAAACATATTCAAACTCTTGCCCCTTAGAACGGTGCGCGGTCATTAGCCGTACGTTTGCCTTGAGCTTCAGCGAAGGGGTTTTTTTGATAAGTACGCCGTGCTTTTCGAGAGCTTCGAGGTAAGAAATGAAATCCGAAATGGAGTAGTTTTTGCGCGACCTCGCGAGCATTTTTACTTCTTCAAAAAGGCTGTTGAGCTTGTTTATTTTTTCCACCGCGTCTTTTCTGCGCATTACGTTTGCCAGGAATCCGGACTCCTGGATTATCTTTTGGAAAAAGTCGGTAAAATTTAAATTTCGCGAAAGCGTAATCCACGAAGAAAATATTCCATAGGGCTTTGGCATAAGGCCGCGCATGGCCTCAAACGCCGTTACTTTATTTTTGTTGGCGTTGTGGGCGAGTTTGTAAATCTCCAACGGCTCATTTTTGAAAAAGTCCACATGCAAAGCCGATATTATTTTTCCGCTTGCAAGAGGGTCATTTACCGCGTGCAGAAGTATTATGATTTTTCGTATGTCGGAATCGCCGAGTATGTCGATATCCGATTCAATTTGATGGGGGACTTTCATTTTTTCCATAAATTCCGAGTATAGGAACGCGTCTCTATTGTTTCTATAAAGAATCGCGATTTGGCGGGGCGCGGCGCCTCCTTTTATTTTATTTTTTATATCCCGCGCTAAAAAATACGCTTCCGATTCCGGCCTTTCAAAAGTAAAGACAGAGATTTTTTGCGGCGAATGCTTTGTTGTGGCAATAAGAGGATTTTTTGACGGCAATATTCCGTGCGCGGCATCTAAAATTGTCTGTGTTGAGCGGTAATTTTTTGTAAGATGAATTATTCTTGGGCGGTATTTGTTTTTGAAGTTTGCAAAATTAAGCAGAGATGCTCCTTGAAATCTGTAAATTGCTTGTTTTTCGTCTCCCACCACGAAAATATTCGGGTTTTCGTGGAAATTCATCAATATTTCTATTATTTTGTTCTGGGCGTCGTTTGTGTCCTGGTGTTCGTCGGCAAGAATGTACTGGTATTTTTCTTGAAGTATCTGCAAAAGTTTTTGGTTCTTTTTCAGAGATTTTAACACTTCTAAAATCATATCGTTGTAGTCGTAGAGTTTTTGTTTTTTGAGCTCTATTTCGTATTTTGCGTAAACCCCCACACCAAAATTTTTGGTGTGGGGGTAAATTTTGGCGGCATCTTTTGGAGAGAGTCCATCTCTTTTGAAATCATTTATTTTTTTTAGAATATCTTTCACCCGAAACTCCGAAAATTCCTTTATTATATTAATTTGCTCCACTTCTGTTATATTCACAGAATTCATTATACGGGGGAAATACTCCGGATATGTTTTGATGACATCGTTGCAGAATCCGTGGAAGGTGTTGATGCTTACGGAATACGCCGGAGAACCGATAATTTCGGCAAGCCTCCGCTTCATGGAAGCCGCGGCGCTTTCCGTAAAAGTCAGCGCCAGTATATTTTCGGGCTCGGTGTCTGTGCGCTGGAGAATGTTTGCGATACGCAAAGTCAGCACTTGGGTTTTGCCCGTGCCGGGGCCGGCCACAACCATTACGGGCCCCTCGATTGCGTCAACGGCTTCTCGTTGCTGCGTGTTTAATTGTTTGTAGTGTTTTTTAAAAGTATCTGTGGATAACATAAGTCTATAGAAGTATTATAATCTAATCATAATGATGTTTAGACACAAAGCTTTTGCTTTTTTAATTTTAGCTCTTTTTGTTGCGCCTCTTTTTTCATTTGCCCAAACCACCGATCTCCAAGCTCTCGTTGCCCAACTCCAAAAACAAATAGATGCTCTTCAAGCTCAAATCCAAGAACTCAAAGCAGAGTTGGGTCAGCAAAGTACTCTAACGCCGGTTTTGCCCACAACAAAACCGAGTTTTGACGAAGAAAAACTCGGTTTTGAAGAAACGGAAGAAATCCCAACCTTCACTCGCACCCTTTTTAGAGGCTCCTCCGGAGAAGAAGTCAGAAAACTCCAGGAATTTCTAAAAAAAGACAAGGAAATCTACCCAGATGGATTAGTTACCGGCTTCTTTGGACCTCTTACCGAGATAGCTCTAAAGAAATGGCAGCAAAAGCACAATATTGAAGCCATAGGAA
>JBBTXM010000006.1:0-21825 GCA_038062255.1 Patescibacteria group bacterium | reverse complement strand
CAAAAGCTCCGATTCTTTGGTAGAAATTTTTCCAGTCGAAGTACGGGCTCTTCCCGCTATTCCAAGTTTTGTTAAAATTTCTCCGACTTGAGAGGGCGAATTTATATTAAATTCCGCGCCGGCGCTTTTGTGTATTTTTTCTTCGATTTGCGCGATTTTTTGGGAAATTTCTTTTTTGAATTTAGTTAAAAAACCTTCATCAAGGCCAACGCCAGCTGTTTCCATTTCAGCCAATATTGGAATAAGGGGAAATTCTATTTCGTAAACTACTTTTTCGACATCGCGCTCTTTGATTCGCGAAAGTATTTTTTTATACTCATCCGGCAAAGCTTTAAGGGCTTCGATTGGGTCTTCGGGCAACCCCAGCTCTCGTTTTTCGCTGTCTGCGGCCCAATTTGCAACAGTTAAATCAAAAAAGTTTTTCGGAATTTTTTTTGAAATCTTAATAACGCTTTTTATGTCGTTCGAAACTATTTTTTTGTTCCAATCGAGTTGACCGAATATTTGATTGTTGCGGACAAGGATAAAGGAAAGGTCCCCCGCGCTTGGAAAAACATCCAATGTTTTTTGTGCAACATTGGATGTTGGGGAAAGCGCGGGTTCCCCGGAAATCCTTTTCATTAAAGAGTTAAATCCCAATTCTAAAAATTTTTCCGCAAGTTTGTTTTTGTCTAAACTGAATTTTGCTTTTTTCAAATCAAATTTAACCGGTGCGTCTTTTCTGATTGTAGCCAACGTTTTTGAAAAAAATGCGTCCTCTTTGTGTTCCAAAAGAAGTTTTATTATTCGTTCTTTCAGATCATTGGCTGGCTTGCCCGCCTTGGCTTTAGCGAAGGCGGGTCCTTTTAGATGTTTATATATATTTTCCAGAGCGCCGAATTTCTTTATCAAATCTGTCGCAGTTTTTTCTCCAATACCGCGCACGCCTACTATATTATCGGATGGATCCCCCTTTAGTCCTTTAAAATCTGGAATAAGCTTGGGGCCAAATCCGTACCGCTCAAAAACCTTTTTTTCATCATAGGTTACGGTGTCGTTTACTCCTTTTTTCATGGCGTATACAACCACGCTTTCTCCGTCCACAAGCTGCAATATATCCATATCGCCGGACATGATTATAATTTTCAAATTTTTTTCCTTTTTTGTTTTTTCCACTATTGCTCCTAGGACATCGTCGGCCTCAAAGCCGGGAGCGCTTAAGCAATAAATACCAAAAGCCTCTGCCAATTCCGGAAGTTTTTTAAGCTGTGAAATCAAAGCTTCTTCAACTTCCGGGCGTTTGGCCTTGTATTCTTCGTAGGCTTCGTGCCGAAAAGTTTTCCCGGGCAAATCAAAAGCGGCCGCAACGTAGTCCGGCTTGAAATCATTGAGCGCTCGCAACATCATGCTCGAAAATCCATAAAGCGCTCCGGTTGGCTCCCCTTTTGGCGAAGTAAACGGAGGCAACGCATGGTACGCGCGGTGAATCAATGCGTGGGAGTCGATAAGTAGTAAAGTTTTCATTATTACCATCCATTCTAACCCCCCACCCCACCACTTGACAAGAAAAATTGAATATGATAAGTTGTTGACAGGAAGGAGAGAATAATAATGAAAAATAAAAAGCGCAAACAAAAACATAAAAAATGCCCCGTGCGTTATAGTTACTTCTCAGGATTTACTCACACATATTGTCCAACTCACCATTGCCTTGTTTTTTAATTGGCATATAACCAAATCCTTCGGCCAGCGCGCCGGGGGGTTTTATTTTTAAACAATCTAGTGAATTTCGTCAATATACACTTTTCACGATCGTAAAATTTGTATACCAAGTATTTTCACTACAATATATTGTAGTGAATTTTATTCTTGGCGAATGCGACGTAAAAATTTTTTTGCCGATATACCAACTTTTCCAAAATCTACAATTTTTTCCCAACCCTCGCTTTTTATATCAGAAATGATGATTATTCTTTCTTTAGAATTTTTTCCGTGCTCGAAAGTTATCCGCAACGAGTTTTTTGGCAAAATGCTTTTGATTTTATTCCCCCACTCCACCAAAATTATATTCTGTGGATTTTTTATGAATTCCTTCCATCCCAAAACCTTAAAATCTTTAGGTTTTAATCTGTACGCGTCAACATGTACCAATCGCTTGACCCTAGCCCCTATCCCCTTGACCCTGTAAATTTTCAGTATTACAAACGTGGGGCTTTGGATTTTTTCTTTGATACCAAGCCCTTCTGCAAAACCCTTTGTAAAAGCTGTTTTGCCGGCTCCCAAATCACCCTCCAAACTCAACACCACAGCATGTTTATCCTGAGCGAGTCCCGCAATATTGCGGGCGAGTCGAAGGGCAAAATTTCTCGTCTCTTTTTCGCTTTTTGATACAAGCTTCATAATACAAACTTATCCACACTTTTAAGTTTGCGCAAGCGCATGCTACGAATGGAAGCATGAACGAAGCGCTCCAAAAATTCAAAGAAGCTGTAAACGGAGCCCAGACAATCGCCGTAAGAATCGGCAGCTCAAAAGATATCTACAAAATCCTCCCTTTTCTGATACTCCATTCTGCATTTTTGGAGTTGGGAAAAAAATCGAGTATAGTCATCGAAAATATTTCCGAAAACACCCGCAAATTTATTGAAACCATTTTGGGAAACCGAGCATTGGAACATTCCGCGGAACCCCAAAACACTCTTATCAAAATAGACACCGACAAAATTCCTGTATCCGAACTAAAGTACGAAAAAGAAGGCAGTGTAATCAAGATAATACTTAGTTCTTCTGAAAACTTCGACACCAAAAACATACAAATAGAAAAAGAAAAAATGCCCGTGGATCTTCTTTTGCTGGGGGACCCCGGCGAACACGAGCTCGGAGATCTGCTAAAACAGACTCCTCACAAAGAGGTGGTAAAAATAACTTCAAAAGAAAAAAGCGTGGAGCAAAAAATATTCGAAATAGTTTCGGCGCTTTTGGGAAACGGAGCAGAAAAATTCAAAGAAGCGTTTTGGATGGCCTTTGAAAATTGCGACCCGCGATCGGCAGAAATAGCAAGCATTAAAAATAAAATTTTGTCTCTCGCTCCAGATTTTGCCAAAATACACGAGGCTGGAGAGCTAATCAGGGGGGGTGGATTTTTGAAAATATTGGGAAGGGCGCTCCAGAGAAGCGAATTCGAAAAAGACTTTAAAATAGCCTGGACCTTTTTAACGCACTCTGACTTTGAAAAAACCGGAAATAGCGACGACTACGTTATGCCGGTTTTTTACGAGATTAAAAAAATGAGGCGTGGCGCGGAATTTTTCGCGTTTTTATGGGAATTTCCAAAAAATTCGATAAAAGCCGCGATTGGTGGAGAAAATCCGGACCAAGTAAAAAAACTTGCTTACGAAATGGGTTTAACTCTTTCGTCGCCATACTTTTTTGCGGATGGATTTTCCAGCTTTTCTGAGGCCGAAATTAAAATACGCGGGAGCATAAAAAAAATGATACAATAAATATATGCCGGACAAAGTTTTTGAAGAACTAAGAAAAAAAGAGGAGGAAGATTTGGCGGTTATTCTATCGCAAAAATACGGAATTCCTTATATTGATATCGGAAAAACAACTATAGAAATAGACTCTCTTAAAATAATCCCCGAAAGCGAGGCCAGAGCCCGCAAAATAGCGGTAATTCAAAGTGTTGGCAAAAAATTGCAGGCGGCGGTTACAAACCCGGAAAATCCCAGCACAAAAGAGGCCGCCTCTAAACTAAAAGATGAAAATTACGAAGTTAGCCTGTTCCTGGTTTCGGAATCCGGTTTTCAAAGAATTTTGGAAAAATACAAAGAAGTCCCGGAATTTGAAGAAATAAAGCCCGGAATAGTGGAAATTGAAAAATCCAGATTCGAGAAAACCACAAATGCAAAAATGATTCGAAACTTTCTCGAAGAAAAATCCAAGCAAAAAGAGGCAAAAAACGCCACGGAAATTTTGGGTATTATTCTTGAAGGAGCCATCATCATTGAAGCCTCCGACATCCACATGGAACCACGTGAAAATTCCGCAATTATTAGATTGCGCCTCGATGGGGTCCTACACGAGACAGCCGAAATATCGGCAGATCTTTACAAACTCTTGCTCTCGCGCATAAAACTTGTTTCTGAACTCAAACTCAATGTACACGATAGGCCGCAAGACGGCCGATTCACCATCAGATTAAAAAACAATGGCGACATTGAAGCAAGAACATCCACTTTGCCCGGGCCTTATGGAGAATCCGTAGCCATAAGAATATTGCTTCCTTCATCAATAGAAATTTTAATTAAAGATCTTGGCATGCAAAGCCAAGTCTTATCAATGATGGAAAAAGAGTTAATGAAGCCGAACGGAATGATTATTACAACCGGCCCAACCGGTTCCGGAAAAACCACCACTCTCTACACATTTCTCAAAAAAATAGCGTCTCCAGAAATAAAGGTAATAACAATAGAAGATCCTATTGAGTACCATATAAAAAATATCACTCAAACACAAATAGAACCGGATAAGGGATACGACTTCGGAAACGGCCTCAAGTCGATACTCCGCCAAGATCCGGACGTAATACTGGTTGGAGAAATTCGAGATCTCGAAACCGCAAATATCGCAATGCACGCCTCTCTCACGGGCCACCTTGTTTTTTCGACCCTTCACACGAATAATGCCGCCGGAACAATACCTCGCCTCATAGATTTGGGAATAAAACCGAATATAATCGCCCCAGCGATAAACGTTGCCATCGCGCAAAGGCTTGTAAGGAAACTTTGCGCCGAATGCAAAAAAGAATATAGCCCCGAAAAAGATGAGGAAAAAACAATAATAAAAAACCTAGGAAACCTTCTTAAAAAAGCGCCGAAAGAAATGAAATTATGGAAGACTGTCGGCTGCGAGCATTGCAATTTTACTGGATACCGCGGGAGAACCGGAATATTCGAAGCTTTTTTGGTGAACGACGAAATAGAAAGATTAATTTTGCAAAACCCGCCTGAAGCGGACATAAAAAAAGCCGCTGAAAAACAGGGCATGATAACAATTTACCAAGACGGGTTATTAAAAGTTTTATCGGGAATAACGTCCTTTGAAGAATTAAATAGAGTCGTTTCTGAGGAATAGCCTCCAGGCAATTGCTCTTCCATGGGTAGATAGAGCTTAGATTTTCTCCGAGGAGCAATCCAGTAAATTCCACCGGAGCGGACAACCGGTTTGTCCGTAGATTTAAGATAAAACCAGATTTTCCTCTCGCAAGCGAGAGAAAAAATTGCCTGGAGACTAATCATCAGAAACTTGTATTATTATATCAATATAAAAATAAAATGTCAATGCCCCAAGAGGGAGAAGAAAAGTACGCAGTAACCCCCAAAAAAAGGACTGAGGACAAGTCTTTGGATTTTGCGTTGCGCCCCAGCGTCTTTGAAGAATATGTAGGCCAAGAATCCATTAAAAACAACCTTAAAATTTTAATAGAAGCCGCCAAAAAACGCAAAGAAAGCGTTGAACACCTTTTATTTTATGGACCCGCCGGTTTGGGAAAAACCACCCTTGCCTACCTTGTGGCAAAGGAAATGAATGCGCAAATAAGAGTAACTTCCGGACCGGCAATAGAAAAAGTCGGCGACCTCGCTTCAATTTTAACAAACCTTTCGGCGGGAGAAATTCTATTTATAGATGAAGCGCACAGGCTAAACAAACTAATCGAAGAAGTTCTCTACCCCGCAATGGAAAATAGATCGCTCGACATAATAATAGGAAAGGGGCCTACAGCCCGCGCGATACAACTTGAGCTCCCGCCTTTCAGCATAATAGCCGCCACAACGCGCATTGCCCTTCTTTCGTCTCCGCTGCGTTCAAGATTTTCCGGAGGGCTTTTTAGATTGGATTTTTATAAAAAAGAAGATATAGAAAAAATAATAAGCCGTTCGGCAAAAATTTTGGGGGTTGAGATAGAAAAAGAGGCTATTCCGCTTATTGCCGAGCGCTCGAGGTTTACACCGAGAATCGCCAATCGACTTCTGAAACGCGCTCGAGATTATGCGGAGGTTCACGGAAAAGGAATAATCACAAAAAACCTCGCCCAAAAAGCCCTGGAACTTTTGGAAATCGACCACAAAGGCCTCGACTCTCTTGATAGAAAGGTGCTGGATACGGTAATTAAAAAATTCTCCGGAGGTCCAGTCGGGCTCACCACAATTGCGGCAAGTGTACAAGAGGAAGTGGATACAATAGACGAAGTTTCGGAACCGTATTTGATGCAGATGGGATTTTTGGAGCGCACCCCCCGCGGAAGATGCGCCACAGCTCGAGCATACGAGCACTTGGGGCTCACCCCTCCCAAAACCGAACAGCAGAAATTAATTTAACCTCACCCCCAACCCCCTCTCCTTCGTAAGGAGAGGGGGTTTTATTACTAACCTTCTCGGACGGCCGTCAAATTGGGGTAGTGAAATGAAATGCCCCCGACTTTCGTCGGGGGAATTTTTTACTTTTTAAAATAACTTGGAAGGTTTATGATAAATTTCCCTTCAGGATTTTTAACCAAAAAAACAATCTCTTCTTCAATACAAAACATTTTCACAAGGTAGATAAGAATCACAAAAGAACTGTTGATTACTTGATCTATACCATCAAAAGCATGTTCCTGGGTAAATTTTTTCAAAGATTCAATAGAATCTTTTTCAAAATACAAATGGAACGTAGTTGATTTTGATTTAACTGATATGGGCAAAAACAAATTAATGTCGGCTGGTAGTCGCCCTTTCTGGCTTTCTTCCCACAACAAAACAAAAAGCGGTATTGCGTCAGAAAGCATCTTTTCCATAGATAAATTTCTAATTTTCAAAAATTCCACAAGCTCACGAACCAGATCATTATTCAACAAAACATCGATCTTTTCGTATTTATCAATTTTTAAACTCATAGACTTTCCGTTTCTAAAACTACTGGCTTTGTGGTCTGGCCGTGGAATCTGAGAGACGCCGGACGCCTCTGTTTCCGGCGCACCCGAGTCAAACGGATATTTTCCTGCTTTTTCGGTAAACTCTTTTTTACTGCTTTTTTATACAAATTCGGACTCCTTTTTAAACTGGGTTGCTATCCGTTTTTAAGTATATCAGCAACAATAAAATTTGTCAATACTGCAAAAGTGGTTTATATTTAGTACAATAAATTCATGACTACTATAACCATTCCGGAAAAGCTAATGAGAGAAAAAGATCTTGTGCTTATACCCCGAAAAGAATATGAGCTACTTTTAAATCGTCCGGGAAATAATAAGGAAGAAATTATAGTAAGGCGTTCGAAATCGTTCAAAGTTCCCAAACGACATGAAAAGTTTTACGATAAATTAGACAAAACTCTAACCCAAAGACTTCGCGAATACGAAGCTGGAAAATTTCACGGCCCATTTGAAACTGCGGATGAAGTTTTTAGATTTTTAGAATCAAGAAAAGTTAGGAATAAAAAACAATGAAAGTAGTACTTTCTGAATCTTTTGAAAATAGTTTTGAAAAATTACCGCCAGAAATTGTAAAAAAATTTAGAAAACAATTGATATTTTTACTAAGCAATATTCGACATCCGTCTTTGCGCGCAAAAAAATACGGTGGAGAAAATGACCTGTGGCAAGCCAGGGTAGATGACGACTTTCGTTTTTACTTCAAAATTAAGAAAGGTAGTTATATTATCATGGAAATAACAAAACATCCGAAATGACTTTCGGGCTTGCGCTTGGGATTTATATAATATTTTTGGCGATATACTGGTTTTTTGTGTATTCGATTTTGTGGCATCTGCGGGAATATATTCTGCCAATGGACTACTCAAAATGGGTGATTAGAGGATTTTTGGCTGCGGTAATTATTTTAAACGTTTTTTCTTTGGTGTTATTTATCCGCCTGCCATTTCAAACATGATTACTTTATATCCAAACGAGAAAATTTTGATGGTGGTGCACAAGCACTGGATAGCATTTTTTTCCAAAATAGTTGTTGTGGCGATTTTGCTCATAGCCCCCATAACCTTCGCTGGGTTTCTTTTTGAAACCGGGGCCGTAAGCGCAAGCGCGATAGTCTACGCGCAGTTTTTGGCAATAACATATTTGATGGTTGTGATGCTCATAGCGTTTCTTTTTTGGATGGACCATTATCTTGATATTTGGATTATTACAAATGAAAGGGTGATAGACGTGGAACAGCACGGACTTTTTAGAAGAGAAACATCGGAATTTGGCATTGATAAAATCCAGGATATCACCGTAGAGGTTCCGCACATGGTGGCGACATTTTTAAAATACGGAAATTTGCGCATACAAACAGCCGGAGAAAGATCTTTTAGTATAAAAGAGGTTCCGCATATTTACGAAGTAAAAAAGGTCATAATGGATCAGGTAACAAAAAGAGAAAATGTCGGGCCACAGCAAATGGGCGCAAATTAAACATAAAAAATCCGCCACTGACGCAAAAAGGGGCAAGCTTTTTTCGAAGCTCGCAAAGGCTATCACTATTGCCGCAAAAGAACTTGGCGGAGGCCCAAAAACAAACCCAAAGCTCGCTTCCGCCATAGAAGAGGCAAGAGCGGCAAACATGCCTTCCGAAAACATCGAGCGGGCAATAAAACGCGCAACCGAAAAAGACGCTGTGGAACTCAAAGAAGTCATGTACGAAGCGTACGGGCCGGGAGGCTCGGCAATTATAATAACCGCCGTAACCGACAGCTCGAACCGCACGACAAACGAAATAAAACACCTGCTTTCCGAACACGGCGCGAAGCTCGGAACACAGGGCTCTGCGATGTGGGCTTTTGCAAAAATAGGCAACGAATATATTCCCAACTTTCCAATAGACCTATCTGAAAGCGACTCAAAACAATTTGAGTCGCTCCTTGAAGCTCTCGACAACCATGATGATGTTCAGGAGGTATATTCAAACGTAAAATAAATATATGAAAATATTAGGAATAGATCCGGGTATAGAGCGCTTGGGCTGGGGAGTTTTGGCAAAAAATTCGGGACAAATCGAAAGAATAAACTCCGGAGTTAAAAAAACCCTCAAAACTCAGAAACAGAGTGAAAGGCTTTTTGAGATTCAAAATTTTTTGGACGAATTAATTCTAACAGAAAAACCCGACATGGTAAGCGTGGAAAAATTATTTTTCGCAAAGAACGCAAAAACCGCTTTAGTCATCAGCGAAGTGCGCGGAGTAATACTTGCCACGGCCCAAAAACACAAAATGCCAATATCGGAATTTACTCCCCTTCAAGTAAAAATGGCGGTTTGCGGATACGGAAAGGCAACCAAAGAAGATGTGGCAAAAATGCTGAAATTGAGCATAGTTTTGCCTCAAAAAAATATACTGGACGATGAAACAGACGCCCTGGCAATAGCTTTGACCGGAGCATTACACCACCGTTATCCATAACTTATCCACACCCCTTGTATTGCACCGAAAAACATTTTTTTATATATAGATTATTATGTCGGACTTTAACGAACAAGACTTAATGGTCTTAGGCGCCGAAACAAGTGGTGAAGACGACGACCTTTTGGTCGGAGACGACGAAGACGCAGAGGGCGCTTCTCCAAACTCCCAGCCCAAAAAGAAAGAGGGCGAAGAGTGGGAAATAGAAGAAGACCTAGAAGAAGGCTTGGAATAATAAAATAACCCCGAGACAAATGTCGAAGGGTTATTTTATTTGAGAGTTATATTTACTACTTTATATTTTCCAATCTTAGCGCGTCCTGGTTTGATAATAGATTCCTTTGAATTTTTTATTTTTTCGTTTTCAAAACTAACACCCCCTCCGTCTATAAGTCTTTTTGCTTCAGAATTAGAATTTGAAAACTTATTTCGAGTTAAAAAATTGACCCACAACTCTCCCCTTTTTGCCCGAACGCCTTCGGAGTCGGCGCTTTTAGCCGCCTTCTCGCCATCGTATCTTTTCACTATTTCAAACGCCAGTCTTTTTTTGGCCTCGAACGGATGAGATTGTTTAATTATTTTTTCTATATCTTGCAGTGAGAGATCCGTATAAACCTTAAAGTAGTGTTCAACCAAAGAATCCTTCAGTGCCATAATTTTTGTGAACTTTTCGGAAGGCTTGTCTAAAATTGCTACATAGTTGTTGAGAGACTTGGACATTTTTTCTTTTCCGTCCAACCCGGGAGTTATAGTTGTGGCAATTATTGCCTGCGGTTCCTGGCCGAAAATTTCTTGGTACTTCCTGCCCATTATTTCGTTAAAAAGCTGGTCTGTGCCTATTACGGTAAGATCGGATTTCAACATTACAGAATCGTAAGCCTGCAAAACAGGATATATTGTTTCGTGTTCATAAATTTCTCCCCCCTCTTTCATCCGGCGCTGAAACATATCGCGCTCAGTAAGCTGGGCGTGCGTAACTTTTTTAAGCAACGATAGCAATTCAAGCGAACTCATTTTTCCGTGCCACTCGGAATTTTTTCTAACCTCAAGTAGTTTTGGGTCGTCGATTAAAATTTTAGTTACTTGTTTTAAATATGTTTTCGCGTTTTCCTTTATTGCCTTATCATCAAGCTCCGGCCTGGTTTTGGATTTTCCGGTTGGATCCCCTATCTTTGTTGTAAAATCTCCAATCAAAAAAACAACTTTGTGGCCAAGCTCCTGGAACTCCCGCATCTTCCAATAATCCACGGCGTGCCCAATATGAAGCATTGGGCTTGTTACATCGACTCCATGTTTTATGCGGAGTTGTTTTCTGGAAAGCATTTTACTTACCAGCTTTTCCCGGCCTATGACCTGCTCAACATTTCTTTCCAGAATTTTTTCGATTGCTTCCTTGGAGGCTTTCATACAGCTGACTTTATCATAAAATAAAAACTATTCCTAAGGTTGGCAAATTTGAAAAAATATATTATAATAACTCAAATGAAAAGACTGATGCTTTGGGCTGTCTCAATTGGGATAATTTCCACCGTGGCTTTCGGTATTTCGGTATTTGCCACAGACTTGCCGGATATTAGAAACGTCTCGGAACGAAAAATCGCCCAATCTACAAAAATATACGACCGCACCGGCGAAACGCTTCTTTACGATATACACGGCGAAGAAAATAGGACAATAATTCCTTTTGAAGAAATCCCCCAAAGCATAAAAAACGCCACCATCGCCCTTGAGGACGACTCTTTTTACAACCATATGGGAGTCCGCCCGCTCTCTACGCTGCGAGCGGTTTTAAAAAATATCGTAACCGGTTCTTCGGAGGGGGGCTCAACCATAACCCAACAGCTGGTAAAAAGCGTTTTTTTGAACCCAGAAAAAACCATTTTTAGAAAGGTAAAAGAAATGGCAATATCGTTGCGCTTGGAAAAAGAGCTTACAAAAGACGAAATTTTATCGCTGTATCTCAACCAAATACCTTATGGGTCGGGCGCATACGGCATACAATCTGCCGCCGAAACTTTTTTTGGAAAAAAAGCTAAAGACTTAACGCTTTTGGAATCCGCTTACTTGGCGTCTCTCCCAAACGCCCCGTCTTTTTACTCCCCTTACGGAAAAAATAAAGATAAGCTCGATGAACGAGCCAGATTTACTCTCAAAAGAATGAATGAGGAAAATTTTATTTCCAAGGAAGAATATGAAACAAACTTAAACGGGCACATTCAATTCGCTCCGCCAAAAACGCAAGGCATTATAGCCCCCCATTTTGTGCTCGAGGTGCGAGAAAAATTAAACACAATGTTCGGTGAGGACACCGTGGAAAGCGCCGGGTTTAAGGTGATCACTACTCTAGATGCCGACTTGCAGCAAAAAGCCGAGGAAGTGATTCTAAAATACGCGGAGGGAAACCAGAAAAATTTTAACGCAAACAACGCTAGCGCCGTGGCGGTTGATCCGAAAACCGGGGATATTTTGGCAATGGTGGGTTCAAAAAATTATTTTGAAAAATCTTTCCCCGAAAACTGCGCCCCAGGAGTAAATTGTTCGTTCGACCCGCAAGTAAATGTAGCGACAAGGCACAGGCAGCCCGGATCCGCCTTTAAACCGTTTGTTTACGCAACGGGGTTCAAAAACGGACTTACTCCGGAAACCGTGGTATTCGACCTAAAAACCGAATTTAATCCGTCGTGCAACCCAGACGGCACCCCGCAACCCGACGGAGATGAAAAAAAATGCTACCACCCTGGAAACTTCGACGAAATTTTTAGGGGCCCAATAACGCTTAGAGAATCGCTTGCGCAATCCTTGAACGTTCCTTCTGTAAAAACCCTTTACCTTGCTGGACTAAAAAACTCTTTAAACACAGCAAAAGATTTCGGGATAACAACCCTTAACGATCCGGACAGATACGGATTAACGTTGGTACTTGGGGGCGGAGAAGTTTCTCTTTTGGAACTTACGTCCGCATACAGCGTATTCGCAAACGACGGAACAAAAAATTCCCACCGCGATATTTTAAAAATTGAAGATTCAAAAGGAGCGGCGGTTTTTGAGCCAGAAACAGCTCCTCTGCAAGTGATAGATAAAAACATCGCCCGGACAATAAGCGATATTCTCTCCGACAACAAGGCGCGCACTCCTGCTTTCGGAGAATTTTCGGCTCTTTATTTCCCGGGCAGGCAGGTTGCCGCAAAAACAGGAACAACAAACGATTACCGAGACGCTTGGGTAATGGGATACACCCCTTCAATAGCGATAGGGGCCTGGGCCGGAAACAACGACAACACAGAAATGGAAAAAAAAGTGGCCGGATTTATTGTAGCGCCCATGTGGCACGAAATAATGGAATACGCGCTATCAAAATCCCCGCAGGATAACTTCATAGCGCCCGACAAGCTTATTGCCGAAAAACCGGTAATCCGGGGGGAATGGCGCGGAGGAAACGAGTATGAAATAGATAAAATTTCAGGGAAGTTGGCCACGGTTTATACCCCGGAAGAAACTAAAGAAAAAAAAGTGGTCCAAGAGGTCCACTCAATACTTTATTGGGTAAAGGGAACAGATGACTCTCAGTTTAAAAATTGGGAAAGCGCAGTAAGAGCTTGGGCCCAGCAAAGAGGGCTTTTGGACCAAAACGAAAGCGTAATACCAAAACTTTACGACGACATACACCTTCCGGATAAAATGCCGAAAATAACAGAAATAGAAATAATAAATTCCAACTTTTTAAAACCCAAAATCATGAGTTTTTACCCAATATCCCAAGTTGATTATTTTCTCGAAGATGAATTTTTGGGTTCATCTAAAAAAGAGCCTTTCCTGATCAACTTCTCCCAACAGATAGCCGATGAGGGCGCAAATCAAATAAAAGTAAAAATCAAAGCATACGACTCCGTCAAAAACTCCACGGAAGAGACGTTTATCATACCCCTCTAAGAGGCATTACAAGATACAAAAACGAGCCGTCACCTTTGCCGCGCAGAACAAGCGGAGATTGGTCGCCGTTTACGCCCAAAGAAATGTGTTCGGATTTTATCTGGGAAACTCCGTCGAACAAATATCTCCAGTTATATTTTGCCTTTACTTCGTCGCCTTTTACTTCACAATCAATTTCCGAGTTATGCTCCCCCACGTCTGAATTTGACGTGTAAAAAGAGCTCACTTTTTTTTGCGGGTCAAATTTTAAGGAAACATCGTTGAGCCTGCCCACAAACACACTTGAGAGTTTTAGAGAATAAACAAAATCGGAGTTCGCCGCCAAAATAGAAGTTTTAAATTCTTTTGGAATTATCTGGTCGTATTCCGGGAAAACCCCGTCAACAAGCCTTGTGATAAATTTAATATTACCGGAAGTTAAAATAAGCTGGTTTTTATTGAATCCACAAACAACATCTCCAGTGTTTATTATTTTAAGCATCTCCATTACAGACTTTTGAGGCAATAATATCGAAAAGGACTTGTCCAAATAATTATTTTTTGAAGTAATTGTTTTTTCGGCAAGCCTAAAAGAATCCGTTGCTGTAAATTTTATCGTGTTTTTAAAAATTCTCACATAAACACTCGATAGTTCCGGTTTTATATCAGATAAACTGCATGCAATCACAACACTAGAAAGAGCTTCTTTAAGAGACTCTCCATTAAAGTTTATGGACACAACTTCAGACACCCTTGGAAACAAAGGAAAATCTTCGCTTTTGTAGCCTTTAATGACCGTTTGAGTTTTTGGGGTTTTTACGTAAACATTGTCGTTTTGATTTTGTATCGCTATTCCCTCTTCCGAAGAAATATTGGACACAAACGAGCTAAGATTTTTAGCCGACACAGCAACAACGCCTTGTTTTTCCACCTTTGCCGGTATAGTGATTTCCACCGCCGTTTCAAGATTTGTAGCTTTTATTTTAATCTTATTGTTTTCTTGGGCTTCCAAAAGCAAAGAACCTAGTATGGGGAGGGTTTGGTTTTTAGACGTGTTTCTTTCCGCAACAACTAAAGCTTCTTTTAAATTTTTGGACACACAGTTTATTTTCATATTATTTTTTTATAAATAAATTATTATTAATAGGGCTGTGAATATGTTTATAACTTGTTTTTAAATTTAAAATTTTAAACTTAAACTTTTAAAAGTTGTGGATAATATCTTGATATTATTTTGGATAATATTTTTCCCTGATTTGTTTTATCTCTTCTTCAATCTTCGGATTATTTTTTATTCCCTCTTTTACTTTCAAATATGCGTGCATCGCCGTGGTGTGGTCTCTTCCGCCGAATTTTTGTCCGATGGATGGGAATGAACCGCTCAAATCTTCTCTTATTAAGTACATTGCGATTTGCCTTGGATGCACAATTTCATGCTTCCTAGTTTTTTCATACATATTTTTTTCCGGTATATCGTAAAATTCAGATATCATTTTTATTATTTGGGATGCGTTTACTGTTGTTTTTGGCCTCGCATTCTTGCTTAAAATAAGTTTTGCCTCCTCCGGCGTCATTATTTTGTTTTTATATAGGGATTGCATGTGAATCAGGTTTAAAGCCCCCTCAAGCTCTCTTATGTTTCTTTGGACGCTGCCGGCTATTATTTCAAGTATTTTGTCGTCGAGAGCGATCTTTTTTTCATTACATTTGGCTTTAATTATTGCGAGTCTTGTTTCGTAGTCAGGGGCGCTTATGTCTATTATTACCCCTACCTGCAGTCTGGATCTCAGTCTTTCCTCGATGTCTATTATTGATTGCGGGGCCCTGTCGGAGGAAAATATAACTTGTTTTCCGGCGTCGTATAGGGTGTTGAATGTGTGGAAAAATTCCTCCTGTGTTTTTATCTTTTTTTCAAAAAATTGAATATCATCAACAATCAGTAAGTCGCAATCGCGGTATTTTTCTTTAAAATTGTGCGCCGAACCGGCTTGTATGGAGGATACAAGTTCGTTTGAAAATTTTTCAGCCGTCATATAGTTAACTTTTTTCTGCGAACTCTCTTTTTTTATACTATTTCCAATAGCCTGCAAAAGATGGGTTTTACCCAATCCGGAACCCCCGTATATAAATAGCGGATTATAAGCTTTGCCCAAGTTTTTTATTACAGCCAAAGCTGCTGTATACGCCAAATCATTGAATGAGCCCACTATAAAATTATCAAAAGTATATTTTGGGTTTAGATTTGTCTTGGGGTCAACATGAAAGTCTTTGAAGTCCAACTGTTCCTCCGATGATATAGCCTCGTCTTTTTTGAATTTGTTTTTTTGCTCGAAAACTTCCTGTTTTTTGGCCAAGGAAGCGTTGATTACATAGTTTATGGAGCGGATTTCTGGAACTATAGTTCGGAGAGATTTTAATATGAATTTGTGATACTTGTTTCCAAGCCATTCCTGAGCAAATCCGTTGGGCACACTTATTGTTACTATCCCCTCATTGTTAATATCGGCAAGGCAAGTATCTTTAAACCATGTTGCAAAACTGGCGCGCGAAACGTTTAACTCAATTTCAGATAATGCATTTTGCCATAATTCTTCGTTGCTCATATTTTTACTATACTCTCAGTTTCCAATTAATCATTGTATCCAAATGTTAATAGAATGTTGATATGTTGTGAATATTGCAGATTTTGTAGAATGTTGTAGAGTAGTGTTATGTCAGTAACATACCAGCCAAAAAGGAAAAAAAGAGCGAGAACCCACGGATTTTTAAAGAGAATGAGAACAAAATCAGGAAGAAATATCCTCAAGAGGAGAAAACAAAAAGGACGACGCAGGCTTTCCGTCTAATTTTTCTTTAAATGCTTAAAAAATCACAGAGGCTAAGCAGAAAGGACTTAGAAAAGTTTTTTAAGGGCAAGTTTAGAAGCTACGGCCGCGGCCAGTTGATGTTGCGCGTTTACTGGGGCGATAGCGGAGAGAGCCCGCGTTTTGCTTTTGTGGTTTCAAGTTTAATTAAAAGAAACGCTGTGGCTAGAAATTTAACCAGGCGCCGAATGGCGGAGATATCTCAAGAGTTGTCGCCAAAAATAAAAGGCAGAACTGATTTGGTGTTTTCGTTTAAGCTCACAGGAAAAACAGCGCCTTCATTTAAAAGCCTTAAAAGTGATATGATAGAGCTACTTTCGATATGTGGGGCCTTATAAAAATCGCTTACGGGGAAATTTTTTATAAACCGCTTTTAAACGGGCTTTTGGCGCTAACTTCGGTCTTGCCGTTTAACGATTTGGGGTTTGCTGTTATTTTGCTCACTATTTTAGTAAGGCTGATTTTGTTTCCATTCACCCATAAAACCCTAAAAACCCAGCAAGTGATGAAAAGGATTGAGCCGGATGTAAAAAGGATACAGGGCGGAGGAAAAAGCCGGGAAGAACAGGCAAAGGAATTAATGGAACTTTATAGATCGCATGGAATAAATCCGCTTTCAGGGTTCCTCGCTCTTTTTTTACAGCTTCCAGTTTTGATAGCCCTTTACCATGTTTTTTGGAAAGGGCTTCCGTTTAAGATTTCCGAAGTTTATGGTTTTTTATCCGTCCCAGAAACAATTAACACCATGTTTTTGGGATTTATTTCATTAACCGAAGCGAATGTGGGGATGGCATTGTTGGCGGCGGTATCGCAATTCTGGCAAGCGAAGCTAGCTATTCCTCCAGCGCAGCAGGACCGCTCCAGCCAAGGAGTCGGAGCTTCTAATACCAATATGGCATCAATGATGCAGAAACAAATGCTTTTTGTTTTTCCGGTTCTGATTTTTTTTATAGCTTACAAACTGCCAGCGGCGGTTTCTTTGTATTGGACATCAATGAACATTTTTGCTATAGTGCATGAAGCATATGTCCGACATAAATCCAGAACAATTTGAGTTTGTAGAATCTACAATAAAAAACCTACTCACGCGGTTGGGAATTTCCTACGACTTGGAGAGGCAAGATTTGAACCAAGAAACCTGGTTTTCAATTGCCACAAGCGACCCGGTTTTTAATTTCGGAGAAATTTCAAAAAATATTTCGGCTCTAAACACGATATTGAGAAGAATTTTTGAAAAAAAATTCGGCGACGCTTCTTCAAAATTTTTAATAGATATAAATGACTTTCAAAAAAAACACGCCGAAGATATCAAAGACACTGCCCGCATGCATGCCCAGCGTGTCCGATACTTTAAAAAAGAAATAGAAATGCCGCCAATGAACGCTTATGAAAGGCGGTTGGTGCATACGGTTTTGCAAGAGTACCCGGACATTGCCACAGAAAGCAAAGGCGAAGGATTTGAGAGAAGAGTAATTGTAAAACCGGTAAGCTTGGGATGAAAAACAACTCGGTCCGACCATTAGGTCGGACCGAGTTTTAATATTGCTGTGACGATGGCGCCAGCGGTTCCCCAGCGGATTTGGGTGGCGCATTCTCCCCAAATCCATCCAATTTGTTCGCGAGTCCATTCGCGAAAGTCATCCTGCGCGCCCCTCCAAGTCGAGAATGCGAGGCCCGCGAGAAGTCCGCCAACAGCGATTAGGAGTATAAACAAGGTCCACCAGAAGCCGATTGGGCTTAAGGCTATTCCGGCAATTCCTGCGCCGAAACAAAATGACCAAACTCTTATCCTGTGTGAGCGCCAGAAATTCTGGAAAATGGTTTTGGCTTCCGCCCCCACCGCTTTCCAGCCGGCTTTTAACGGCCACAGAACGAGGTTTTTAACTTGTTTCAAAAACCATTTTCCGCCGTTCTTTTTGCCGAACAGTAACGAAAGTCCTGTTAAAACAAAAAAAAGAGTCAACATTTCGTTTCTCCTTTCGATATTTTTACCCCAAAGAACTCCGCCGAAAGCATGAATCATCAATTCTGAAACTTAAAACGAACATAACTTGTCGTGCTTGAGATTTCGATTCATGCCTTTGGTGGAGTGGCGAGGGCTTTTTATTCCCCTCGCCTTGAGTCGGGTACTTCGCAAAGCTTTTCCTCGAGATTTATAAAAAGAACCCGGGAGAGAAGAAGTGCGCTGTGGCTTGTTTTGGCGCTCAATGATGAAACTGTGCGCCAGACGAGCCGGTGCGTCGATCAATCCTCTCTCCCGCCAAAATTCGTAAGACATACTTCGCTTTTGCTCAGTACGCGTTCCGCGCTTTGGTGGAAGATTGACGATGTTTTGTCATCTGCTAATATTTATTTATGTCGAATAGAATTAGAGTTTATTCTGATATTTCCAGAGATATTGCGCAAGTGGTTTTTGCCTCTGTTTTTGTGGGGCCTCTTATTGGTGGGACAGCGAGTTATTTTTCTTTTGGACTTGGTATTTTCATTTCCTTCTCTGCCTGGTACTTCAGCGTTGCTTTAATTAAAAATTAAAATTTAACTTCATGAACTTTATGATCCAATTTTATATAGCAGCTGCTCTAGCCATAATCGCTTTGGCTTTAGTGGTAATTGCTACAAAAAAAACATAGTTAGTTGGTTTGTTGGATGGCGAGGGTTTGATTTCCCCTCGCCGGCTTGCCTCGTTTGGCGTATAGTCGGCCGCGCGAGCCGATTGCCCGAGGCTTCGTCATACTCCCCGATATTCCTTGGGGAGTTTTTGGCCATCCGATATCTCGACGTGGACGCCAAAACTTTTTAATTTTCAAACAACGGGAGGGGGCGGTGGTGAACCCGTAGAGTGCATCTTGCGATGCGGCCGTCGCTACGCGGTGCCTGCGCCTCCACTCCCGCCAAAATTCGTAAGACATACTTCGCTTTTGCTCAGTACGCGTTCCGCGCTTTGGTGGAAGCCCCGCAATGTTGCTGCGGGGGGTAAAGCTTGTTACCTCTCCGTGATTTCTTCGCGGAGAGCGGACATGGTTTCAGGGTCTTTCTCAATCCCCGTCGCCACATCCTCGGAACGCACCACGTTGACCACGTGGACGATTCCGTCACGACCTATTGCTAATGTCATGATATGCTCCTTTCTTCAAAAATTTTCAATATTTTTTAATTATACACCCAAACAATAAATCTGTCAACCCCCCATGACACCCTTCGACGGGCTCAGGGTAAAGACAGGCTTATTTAGCTTCGAAAGAACACCGGAGGAAAGGCTGTTTTACATTATTAAATTTGTCCCTTCCTCCGGAGTTCTTTCGAATGAACTCCACCCATGCTTGCTCGCCATAGCCTTGCTCGCCCTACGAAGCCTTGGCGTAGTGGGGGCGACGGCGGGGATAATTAAAGGGCTAAGCTGATACGGGCCGGATGTTATTTTAAAATATATTCCGGTACGCCGCGCCTAAACCTTTAATCCCTTAACCCCCATTATACTCAGATTTAAAGAATTGTCAAGTGGCAATGACAATATGGCTGTTTTAGCCTTATTTTTTGTGTTTTTTAAATTTGTCAGATTTGTTGAAATTAACAGGTTATACACAGACCTCCCCCAAACCCGGATTTGACAAATTACTTTGACAGGAGTATAATGGAGCTATCTTGAAAAAAGGAAGGAAGGTGATGCCAGGTGCGTGAAGCAATGGGTGGTATTGGACTTTAAGGTATTTTAAACCCATTTTTCTCCACGTTTTAAGTAGAACAGCAAAAAAGATCACCAAAAAAAGAGTAATTTTCTAAGATAAAAGCCCAAGAAATTAGACAGAAAGCAAGAAGGGGCCTCGCAAAGCGGGGCCCTCGTCACATCTTCTCCCACAACAAATCAAATATCGCCTGGAACGATTTTGCTATTTCGCCGCCTTCGAGGATTACTCCAAAAGGTTTTTTGCGAAACATGGAAATCGATACAATATTGCCGTAAATAGCTATTTCTCCGGAAAGAGGAAATTTATCAAGAGGGACAAATTTTGATTCTCGGAGCGCTCTTGCGTCAGACTCCCCGAGGATATGCCCTTTTGCGCTCGTGTAAATTAGTTTGGAGTGAATTCCTTTTTGCGCGCGCTTTGGAATATAGTTTTCTCCATGCATTGGAAATGTTTCCAAAACATCATCGGCATTGGCGACGGAGCGCACCAGTCTTTCCTTTGTTTTTAAAAATTCGTCCTGAATTGTTTTAAGTCCGGAAATTCCTTCAAAAAATCTCACTCTCGGGCGTTCTCCCGCGGAAAGATACAAATTTCCAAGGCCAGGCAGGATTTTTTCCAAAACTCCAGCCTTTTCTTTATGCTCTTCTTCTTCTTTTTCCAAAACCTGTTTTAGATGTTCCGGATCCTCCGAACGGAACATTGTTTTGCCTTGTCCTGGGCTTGTCGAAGGGCCTTTTTCAAAAGACGTTGCAAGCCCCCTTTTCATAAGGGATTCTAGTTGTACATAGGTTGTGGGCCTTTTTAAGCCGGCCCGCTGCGCTATCTGTTGCGCCGTCGAACTGCCTAGTTCTAGCGCGGTCAAATAAACTTTGGCTTCGTTTTCCGAAAGGCCTATTTTTTTGAGTTCATCGAGCATCTTGATATTATACCACAGCTAGCGAAGCTTGAGGCTCCAAAGTTCTCCCGTGTTTTTGTCCTTGAATAGCAAAAATGAATCATTTTCCAAAACAATTGGGTCTACTGCGTCGCTCACAGTTTTTGCGTACAAAACCAGATCCAGGGTTTCTGTATCTATTGCTATTATGTTATCCAAAAATGACGCTTTGCCTTGCCACCATTCGTCCGGATATTTTCCGGAAGCGATAACGGAGGGAATTGCGCAGTAAACTATGTTTTTCTGTCCGCCAGCTGGCGGATTGCCGAAAGCGCATTTTTCTGCAACGGTTTTAAGCCCTAAACTTTTTTTATTTCCTGTTTTCATATCTAAGAAAAATAAGTCTAAATTAGAGTTGGTGTAAGCAACACTCGAGCCATCACTATTCCAAACAGCATCGAGTCCGGTTGATTCGGTAACTTTGGCAAAATTCCCCCCGCTCGCGTTAATTGTGTATAAAAATCCATTTACCGCGTAAGACGATTTGGTTTTAAGCGCTATCAGATTTTGCGATGACCACGAAATTTCGAGGTTTGGGATGTTGTTATCTAAAATTTTTCTTTGGTTCCCAAATGCGGAGTTGGCTACAAAAATATTTTCGGCAGTTTCAGTGCTGTTTATAAACGCCATTGATTTTGAGTCCGGCGAGAAGGCAACGGCGCCAACAGAATCCGGCAAAAAGTTGGTTTTGGGCGCGCTTTCGGAGTAGTCTACAAGTATTTTCCTAACTTCGTTATTCAAATTGTAAAAAATTACGGCTTTTTGGGAGTTTTTGGACCAGGTAACATCCAAAATTTGCGGTATGGTAAAGTTTGAAATTCTTATTTCTTGGTTTGAACCGTCGGCCTCGCGCTCAAACAAATGCCCCGGATTTTCCGCGATATTTTTGTGGTAGCGGGTTGTTGTTCCAGAAGCTGAAAAAGACGAAACTGCGTCGGAACTTAGTTTTATTAAAGTTCCGGCCGGCAGTTTTTGAGCTTCGGGTTTTGTGAAGGCGCCGGCTTCTTTGACCTCC
>JBBTXM010000005.1:0-8638 GCA_038062255.1 Patescibacteria group bacterium | reverse complement strand
AGAGCATTTATTAAAAAACATTTATTAATATAAATTGGACGAGTTTCTAAAAAGCAAATAAAATGTTAATCGACGATGTAACAATCAAAGTATTTGCGGGGAACGGCGGAAGGGGCGCTGTGGATTTCAATAAAAACATGATGAGTTTGGGCCCCGCTGGCGGCAGCGGAGGCGGAGGAGGCAATGTATATATTGAAGGCGTGTCTGACCTTAGCGCGCTAAACCAGTTTAGATATAAAAAGGATGTCAAAGCCCAAGACGGAGAGAGGGGCCGAGATCAGTTTCGAGACGGCGCCGACGGTCCTGATTTAATTTTAAAAGTTCCTGTTGGAACAGTTATTAAAATTGTATCCCTCGATAAAGCTCGGGATCTCGCTTCCGCTCGAGAGGTTTTAAAAATCGGCGAAAAAATTCTTATCGCAAAAGGAGGCCAGGGCGGAAAGGGTAATTTTCTTTTCCGTTCTCCGCGCAATACTTCGCCCCAAAGGTTCCAAAAAGGCCTGCCTGGCGAATATTTCACGGCAAGGCTGGAGCTTAAGCTGATTGCGGATGTTGGGCTTATTGGGCTGCCTAATGCCGGAAAATCGAGCTTGCTCAACGAGCTTACTCGCTCTCAAAGCAAAGTGGCAAATTATCCATTTACAACGCTTGAGCCGAATTTGGGAGTTTATTTTGACCTGGTTTTGGCGGATATTCCGGGGCTTATCGAAGGAGCGTCCGCGGGCAGGGGATTGGGAATAAAATTTCTCCGCCATGTTGAGCGCACACAAATTCTTTTCCATTTGATTTCAGCCGAGTCTGAAAATACCGTTAAAGACTACAAAATAATAAAAAAAGAGCTGGCTAAATATAGTAAGGAGCTTGCCAAAAAAAGCGAATATGTTTTTTTGAGCAAGAGCGATATGCTTCAGCCGAAGGAACTCAAAAAGAAAATTTCCGCTATCAAAAAAATCGCCAAAAACGCTACTCCGATTTCGATTTACGACTGGGACAGCTTGGAAAAAGTAAAAAAAATCCTCCAAAAAATCCAATCCAAAAAACTAGCCGGCTGATCTTGCGTTATCCACAGATGATTTTGGAGCGTTTTAATTTTTATATATAATTATAAAAGGATTTACACGAGCCCCCGACAGGGGTTTTTTCTATGCTTAAAGAGTATTTTACATTTGACGACGTTTTGTTGGTTCCCCGGCGGTCTGGGGTGTTTTCGCGCAAAGACGTTTCTTTGCGCTCTAACTTTTCACGGAACATTGTTTTGGATTTGCCGATAGTTTCGGCAAATATGGATACCGTTACCGAATCCAAAATGGCTATAGCTACGGCCAAGGCGGGTGGAATTGGGATAATTCACCGTTTTTTGCCTATTGAACGCCAAGCGGAAGAAGTTGCGAAAGTTAAAATCAAAAATTTGCTTGTAGGCGCGGCGGTTGGCGTAAAAGACGTTGTCGAGCGGGCAGAGGCGCTTGTAAAAGCCGGCGCCGATGTTTTGGTTGTTGATATAGCCCATGGCCATAACGAGCGGGCAATTGAGGCTATTAAAGCATTGAAAAAGAAATTTTCCGC
Source organism: Patescibacteria group bacterium (assembly GCA_038062255.1). Lineage (GTDB taxonomy): Bacteria > Patescibacteriota > Minisyncoccia > UBA11713 > 2-01-FULL-45-33 > JBBTXM01. The sequence goes on along the minus strand of JBBTXM010000005.1, from coordinate 7,075 downwards.
CAAAGGCGGATCCGCCTCAGGCGGAAAAAAAATAGATATCGTTGGCGGAAATGTCGCAACAAAACAGGGCGTTTTGGATTTGATACGCGCCGGGGCGGATGCCGTAAAAGTTGGGATAGGTCCTGGAGCCGCATGCATCACTAGAATTGTAACCGGAGTCGGAGTGCCGCAGCTCTCGGCTATTATTGAAGCGTTTGGTGTTGCTAAAAAATTCAAAGTTCCAATAATTGCAGATGGCGGAATAAAAAATTCCGGAGACATTTGCAAGGCTTTGGCGGCGGGCGCTTCCACCGTGATGATTGGCAACCTCTTGGCAGGCGCGGAAGAATCTCCGGGAAAGAGGATTTTGGATGGCGGGCAAATTTTTAAACTATACAGAGGCATGGCTTCGCGCGGAGTTCTTGTTTCTGAAGACGGATTTTATAGAACGCCGGAAGGAGAGGCGGGGAGAGTGCCGTTTAAAGGAAAAGCCGAAGCTGTTTTAAGCGATTTGTCTTCCGGCCTTCGTTCCTCTATGAGCTATTTGGGAGCAAAAAACATAAAAGAGTATAAAAAAAACGCGGAGTTTATCCGGGTATCCCATAATACGTTCAAAGAATCGCATTCCAGGATATAAACCAAAGAATGTCAATATTGCGTAATTTTGTTTCGGATAATAAACTTAAATCAGAAATTCGTTGACAATGGAGAATACGGATGCGTTCAAAAAAACCGAATTTTGTAAGAATACCATGGAGAAAATTCGATAAAAAGTTTCTTGAATCAATAAAAGATTTGCCAAAGAATGATGTAAAAAGTAAACTTTTGGAAAAAATTCGAAAAATTCTTAATTCGCCAGAATGCGAGATTAGTTTTAACGAATCGACTTTTATTCATGTTTTAAGCGCGTACGACCTGTCTCGGAAGCCTAAAGTTCTCGCAAACAATCAATGGACTCGGTTATCCGAAGAAGAAAGAGAAGCGTTTAAGGCCGCGTATATCAACGGTTCCAGCAGCGACATAAAAAAATCCATTGAAAAAACGTACCCTAACGCGCAAAGCTACATTATTCATAAATTGGCCGAATACGCTGGATTGAGTGGAAAGCGTTTGCTAAAAGGCGCTGCTTCTGTTGCGGGAAAAAGAAAAGAGGATGAAGAAAAAACCGCGGTTGATAAAAAATATGTTCTTGAGCTTTTGACTGTGTTGGCAAACGAACCAACTGACCTGCCAATTTCTTTAATAGCCGGAAGGATGAAAATTACTACGGAAAAAACAAAAGAATATCTTAATTTTTTGCGTCCGCAATTGGAGAAGAAAGGCTACAATTTCGTTTTTGATAAAGTGAAAAATCAGATTACCGTTTCTCGAAAAAGTTTTGAATTGCTGGAACCAAAAGTTTTTGCCATTGAATTATCGGAAAAAGATTATTATGGCGGCGGGGCGAATGTTGGAGCATTTTCAGGTTTTTCTTATGGAAGCGACGAATTATTCAGAGAGGGTCTTTTGGAGCTTAATCAATTTGTCCAAAAACAAAACAAGGCTCACTTTTTGGTCCTTTGCGCCGGATTGGTTAACGGCGGTTATTTAGAAAATGAATTAAAGGCTCAGCTTAGAGATGTTCCCAAGAAGGAGCGGAAAGGCTGGGAAGCACTTCTTGTGTCGCGTATTGCCAGAGAGCTGTCTGTTTGCCTTCCTAAACTTAAAAAACCGGACGGCAAATTGGTAAAGCTGTATATCATTACGAGTCCCAAAAAAGACAAAGCAATAGGAACCCAGATAGCCATAGCTTTAAGCGAACTTAGAAAAGACGATATTGTTTATTTTGGAAACAGCAATGACCAAACATTGCCCGTAAAGCATGTTGGCAGTAAGCAGAAAAAAGACAAAGTTGATGTATCGCTTTTGCCAGTTTCTTTGCAAAGATCGGGACTTCGAAGCAAATTCGCAAGCACAAAAATTCAAAGCCAGATCAGAACAATTCTTAAAGTTCTTAAGGTATCTCCGGATTTTGCCGCTTTTGGCGGATATGGAGTAAATATCCACAAGCCCGCCATCGGCGAAGTTTCTTGCCCATATATAGGTGTTCCGGAACTTCACGCTTTATCGGAACGCGAAACAAGCGACGATTCTGAAAGCGAAATTGGAACCAGGGTTATTAAATTCCGAACTGACGGAAACTATACGGTTACCACGTCCGACTTCAAGTATCTGGTTAATCATGAACGCCAGCTTATCAAAGCTCCGGCAAGCGCTTCAGATATTCAAAAACAAATTATTGAAGTGATAAAAGAACGTTCCACATTTATTGGCGTTATAGAAGAAAAACTTGGAGTTTCCAGGGATATTGTAAAAAAAGAAATTGATGAGCTGGCGCATTTTAAGGCAGGAATTGTTTATGACAAAGCCACAACTCTTTATGATTTTTCCAAAGAATGGGTCAGAAGCAGAATACGTTACAGATGGCCGGAAAAATTCAATGAGGATATTATTGTTTCTTTTGCTTGTTTGCATTCTTTGGCAACTTATCCGGATGGCACAGTTCTTACGGATTGTAAATTTATTTTGGAACAGTTGCCCAAAATTATTTTGCGCGAGAATGCCTCAATATTGGTGGGCTCGGGCGATTTCATTCAGGGCTCCAAGGTGCACGGATTGCATTTGCGTGGCGAAGTATTTTTGGGATTAAACTTAAACACTCAAGAACATGTTGCCGCGTATTTGGTGCAGGCTCCGATAATGGAAGTTTTCAAAACAAGATTTGACGAATTCATGAGAGGTAAGGATAAAAAAACCGTCAGTAAAGAAGAACTCATAGAGGCGATTAAGCGTTTTCTTGTAACTTTTGTGTATTGCGCGGGCAATCACGATTTGTGGCAGACCAGCGATGCCGTTCAAGCGCTCGCTTATTTCAGGCTCTGCTTGGAAAACTTTCTTATGAATGGCATTGCCACAGTGTTGAGAAAATATGAAATGCACATTGGCTATTTTACGCTTCAAAATATTGTATTTTCTAAAATTGTTAAAGATTTGCCTGATGATAAGATTCGATTTGTTACAGCCAACGGCTTAAAACTTAAAACGATACATCCCCACACCGCGCGAAACGAAACTTTGAGCATTCCGCCCGAAAGACTGCTTTCCAAATATAGCGATGCTCATATCGTTATAGCCGGCAATTGGCATACGGCTTTTGACATACAGCAATCGGATGAAAATATGGGTTTGCGCCACATGGTGCAAGTGCCCACTCTGCTTTTGCGGACATTTTTTGAAGACAATAAAATGAAACGCACGGATTTTGGCGTTAATGTTTCGTTCGCGAGATCTGTTGATAAGCAGATTTACGAAATTGAAACTGGATTTTTCGGAGACAAAATAGGACACGGCTACGAAAGAGAAAACAACGGAATCATGGAAGATATTTTGCATCGCCTCAATCTTGATGTATTCAGCTCAAAACATGGAAAATGAAAATTTACCCCTCCCTTTTTCAAAAGGGAGGGATTTTTGTTATTATTTAAAAAATATGGCTAAATATTCGATATTTATTTTCGGCGTTTTAATTTTAGGAATTTTATTTTTGCGCCCCTCTCCGGCCGCGGTCGTAGAACCGAACGAAATTACAATAACCATTCCAGAAGGATATACGGCGAGTCAAATGGCCGAGCTGTTTGAACAAAACAGCTTGTTTTCTAAAGAAGAATTTTTAAATTTCGCCGGCAGAGAAGAAGGCTACTTGTTCCCAGATACTTATAAATTTTTTAAAAAAACTACTCCGCAAAAAGTGGCTGAAAAAATGAAAAACAATTTTGACATCAAAGTTGCTGAATTTTTACCTGAAATATCCCGCCAAAAAAAATCATTGGATGATATTGTGATAATGGCGTCGATTATAGAAAAGGAAGTTCATAATCCGGAGGATAGGAAAATAGTTTCTGGAATTCTTTGGAAGCGCATAGATAAGGGAATAGGCCTCCAGGTAGATGCCTCGCTTACATATATACTTGGAAAAGCAAGCGCGGAACTTACACAGGACGATTTGAAAATGGATTCCCCATACAACACATATAAATACAAAGGTTTGCCAAAGGGGCCGATTTCAAATCCAGGCAAAGAAGCAATCGAAGCCGCGGTATTTCCACAAACTTCTCCGTATCTTTTTTATCTTTCCGATAAAGACGGCATTACGCGGTATGCTAAAAATTTTGAAGAACACAAAAACAATAAGTTTAAATATTTGCAGTAAAATGCGTTTTGCTGTATACTATCTTTCGTTATGTTAATGATTCGCCTTCAAAGAGTTGGCAGGAAAAACGACCCAAATTTCAGGGTTGTGCTTACCGACAAAAGAAACGCTCCCAAAAGCGGAAAATTTTTGGAGATTTTGGGGTTTTATAATCCAAAAACCAAAGCCAAAAAAATAGAAGGGGACAGGGTTAAGTATTGGCTAAGCAAAGGCGCCAAGGCCTCCGCAACCGCAAACAACCTTTTGCTCAAAGAGAAGGTTATAAGTGGAAAGGCTATAAATGTGGTGCCAAAGCCTAAATCTGCTGATATTGACAATCAATCAAAATAAGAGTATAATTAAATAAAAGGTCGTTGAAGAAATTATAAGGATTGAAAAGCACACAAAGGAATGGCTGCTAAAGCATCAACAGAGTACTCCGACCAGGAATTTTTGGAGTATGTAGTAAAATCTTTAGTTGACAACCCAGGCGCTGTTAAAACCGACCGCAAGGTCGATGAAATGGGCGTATTGCTTACCGTTCATGTGGACGCAAGCGATGTAGGCAAGATCATTGGCCGACAAGGCAACACAGCGAAAGCGCTTAGAACCTTGCTTCGCGTAGTTGGTATGAAAAACCATGCGCGGGTAAACCTCAAAATCGACGAGCCGGAAGGCGGTCGAAAACCGAGGGAAGGAAGAAGCGTTGACGAAGTTGTTGACGATTTGAAATTGTAATAATTTCAAAAACCGCAAAAAAGACCCTGTACAATTCGGTACAGGGTCGCGGTTTTTAGTCATCCAATATAACCAAAATCGAAATAACCATAGCTAAAATTGATATACAAATAGTTATTGTCGTCATGATTCACTCTTTGTTTTTTCTGTTTTTAATGATAATATTTAAAGTGTTAATTGTCAAATATGCGTTTCGACATAATCACAATTTTTCCGGAAATTTTTGATTCGTATTTCAACGAATCTATACTTTCGCGCGCGCAAAAATCTGGAAAAATAAAAATTAAAATCTGGAACTTGCGCGATTTTACCAAAGACAAACACAAAAAAGTTGACGATAGACCTTTTGGAGGAGGGCCAGGAATGGTTTTAAAAATTGAACCGCTTGCAAGAGTGCTTCAAAAGATTAAGGGACTAAGGGATATGACAAAGACTTTGGTTATTCTGTTTTCTGTTTCAGGCAAACAATTTGACTCAAAACTATCGCAGAATTTTACAAAAAACCAAAATAGAATAATAATGATTTGCGGGCATTATGAAGGAATTGACGAAAGAATAAAAAAAATAATTTTAAATTTAAAATTTAAAATTTTAAATTTATCCATTGGTCCATATGTTCTAACTGGCGGAGAGCTCCCCGCGATGATTGTTTTGGATTCGGTATCGCGCCACATTCCGGGTGTTTTGGGTAAGGCGGAATCTTTGGAGGAATCGCGCCATGGCATAGGCGTGCCAGTATACACCCGCCCAGAAATTTTTACACATAAGAATAAAAAATATAAAGTACCACCCGTTTTACTTTCCGGAAACCACAAAAAAATAAGTGAATGGCGTGCAAAGCACAGAAGGTGATAAGATATCAAAATGGACTCGTGGTTATACGTAGCGCTAATAGCCCATTTTTTGTACGCTCTTGTTTTTGTTTTTGATAAATATATTTTATCAAAGCCCATCAAAAGCGCTCTTTCGTATGTTTTTTACACGAGTTTCGCGGGCGGATTTATAGCTATAATAATTCCTTTTTTTGAATTTAGGGTTTTGGATTTTGCCAATATTTTATATTCATTAGCTGCCGGAGCCGCATTTTCGTGGGCGTTGGTTTTGTTTTACCGAACTTTGCAAATAAGCGAAGCTTCGCGTTCGGTGCCGTTTATGGGAGCCTTGATACCTATCGCAACTTTGATTTTTAGTTTTCCATTGGGGCTTGAGGGACTTACAGTCCAGCATTTTTTAGCTTTTTTATTTTTGGTTGGCGGAGGTTTTTTGATAGTTTTTGGCTATAAAAACGATCATTTTTGGAGATGGCGGAATATTTTTTTTGCTGTATCGGCGGCATTTTTATTTGGATTTTCTTACGCGCTTACCAAACTGGTATTTGAGCATACCAATTTTATTTCCGGACTTATTTGGACCCGCTGGGGAGGTTTTTTATTCGCTGTAATAATTCTTGTAAAGAAAAAATGGAGAGAAGATATTTTTGAAACGACTCTTGTATCCAACGAAAAAACCGCGGCTTGGTTTTTTTCGAGCAAAATACTGGGGGCCGCGGCGGTGGTTTTACAAAATTACGGCATATTTTTGGGCAGTGTTGTTTTGGTAAACGCGATGCAATCAACCCAATACTTATTTTTGCTTCTGTTGGCCGGGTTTTTATCGGTAAAACTTCCAAAAACATTCAAAGAAAGTTTGGATAAAGCGGCTATTGCTCAAAAAATTATTTCCATAATAATAATCGGCATAGGCCTTGCGATTTTGGCGATTCCATTACCACTTTAGGCACCGTTTAAGGGGTTTATTGTCCACATTTTGATACTTGACTCGATTTTTATGATGAGTATAATAGCTACTATGTGACAATTTGACTCACATTTGAAATTTTGGAGAGTAAATCCGCGATTGCATTTATGCCCTGAGTTTATCGAAGGGTAACACAAAAGCAATCGCGGGTTTATTTTCCCGGAAGGGACCCGAGTACATTGAAAATTTGTAAACATATCCACTTAGTAAATTAATTAGTATTCAAATATTTTTTCTTTTGTCTCACGTACAATAGAAGTTGGTTTCCAACTTCTATTTTTAAAGAGAGTTTGATCCTGGCTCAGGATGAACGCTGGCGGCGTGGATAAGGCA
>JBBTXM010000004.1:0-6969 GCA_038062255.1 Patescibacteria group bacterium | reverse complement strand
GCGACCAAACTGGTGCGCTACCATCTTTTTTATTACAACGTTGACGAAGTGAGCGAATCATCTGTTCGGCGGCTTATTAAACAAGTTGGCCCGGAGGATATGGAAGATTTAATACGAGTAAGAATCTGCGACCGCATAGGTTCCGGTGTGCCAAAAGCCGAACCGTATAAGTTGCGGCATTTTAGATTTTTAGTAGAAAAACTACAGCGCGATCCGATATCCGCCAAAATGCTTAAAATCGACGGAAATAAAATAAAAGAATTGACTAATCTTCCGCAAGGCATTAAAGTTGGATTAATTCTCAACGCCTTAATGGACGAAGTGCTGGATAATCCGGAAAAAAATGATAAAGAATATTTGGAAAAACGAGCGAAAGAACTGAATGAAATATCGGAAAAAGAACTGAAAAAATTGGCGGAAGCGGGTAAAAACAAAAAAATTGGGCTCGAAGAAGAAGAGGTTTCAAAAATAAAGAAAAAACATTATGTTAAATAGTACCCCGCTTTCGCGTGTCTACGGGTTTTACCACGCCGTAGCCACGCTTCAGCGTGGCAAAGGCGGGCTGTAGTATACCGGCAGTATACACCCTTCGGGAGGGTGAGGACTGGGTTCAATTCCCAGCAGCCCGACAAAAAATTTAATATGGGCCGTTAGTAAAGTGGTATTACGCCCCGATGGCCATCGGGGAGGCGCGAGTGAATTATAAGAATTTTAAAAATAATACTTTGGGAATAGTTTATATTTTACAAAGCGAAAAGAACGGGAAATATTATATAGGAAGCACTACCGACTTAAACAGAAGGATACTAGAACATAATTCAGGAAAAACAAAATCATTAAAATATTTATTACCAATGCGTTTGTTATTTCAACAAAGTTTTGAAAATTTAATTGCTGCGAGGCGCATGGAAATTAAATTAAAAAAAATGAAAAATAGAAATATTATTAGCCAAATAATTGCGGATGGAGAAATAAAAATGGGCCGTTAGTAAAGTGGTATTACGCGGCATTCGCATTGCCGAGTCGCGAGTTCGATTCTCGCACGGTCCACACCGAATGCTATTATAAAAACAGAACTCAATCTGGTGGTTTGTGTTTGAAAAAATGCTGTTGTTTGAAAAGAAACAAAGCCGGGCCGGACCGATGTCCGCGGCGGTAGTATTTGAAATATTCGCGGTAGTACTTTTAATTTTTATGCCTTTGTTTTTTGCAAATGAGGATTTGCGGGAATCTGTTTTGATAGATAAAATATTTTTCCCGCCTGGGCCTCCTCCAGGCCCGCATAAATCCGATAAACTCCAAAATAAATCTTCGGAACCGGCAAAGCCAAAATCTAATCCGCAAGAAAAAAAGCCAGCCGAAACTCCGCCTGATATTTTCCAATCCCCAACAGAAATTCCAAAAGAAACCCCCACAGAAGGCGGTGGAAAAAATGAAAAAGAATCAGAAAACGAAAAAGAGGGGGGCGGAGATCCGAATGGAGTGCCCGGCGGAGAACCTTGCGGCACTCCGGATTGCGTACCAGGGGGCACAGGAGAACCGGAACCTCCGCGCGTGGGCGGGCAAATAAAACAAGCTAAATTAATACACAAAGTGGAACCGGTTTATCCTCCGCTGGCCAAAAAAAATAGAGTACAAGGAGATGTGCTTTTGGAAGCTATTATTGGAATAGACGGAAACACGCATAATATAAAAGTAATAAGCGGGCATCCGCTTTTGCGCCAGTCGGCCATTGATGCGGTTGAACAATGGATTTACGAGCCCGCGACTCTCAACGGAAAACCCATAGAAGTTGCCACAACAATCACAGTAAAATACATACTTAAATGAAAAATCCCCCCAGCATTGCGCTGGGGGTGTTACTTAAAGGAGGGAAAATTTGATGGGATTTTTTGGTGAGCTTACTTGTGGACTAACTACGACCGAGGAATCATCGCCATAACTTTCTTCTGCAACTTGCCAGAAGCAAAGTTTGGACTATTTTTCGTCTTAGGCGGAATCATCCGCCGTTCGACCAGATGCTCTTCGGCAAGAGCCATCTTGCCTTTGCGGGGGAACCAGGCCGACGCCTGAGCAATCAGTAAATCTCGGAGCTCGTTGGAGGTTTCTGGTGTAAAACCCAAAAGCCTTAATTCTGCAATCTTTTCATCGATTTTTGCCGTGCCTGGAAACATTTTTTCTCCTTTTTGTGAATTGACTTTACCTGTATTAATTATACACCTTTAACAAAAAATGTCAATAGGTACAAATATTGACATTTCAAGCTAAATCTGCTACGAATATCGGCAGAGGATTTAGACAACAAACAAAGGAGAATATTTTATGGGAAGCGTCGGAACAGAACCGGCAGTTGAACCATTCGAAAGCATATACGAACCCCCGGAAATAATTACGGAAAAAATTGACGGCACCGCATGTTTGGTGGCGGGAGTAAGCCCAGAAATGCAAAATATCATTAAAAAACTTGCGAGCAGAATTGCCTCGAGCGACGTTACGGTTTTATTACTGGGAGAATCCGGCAGCGGAAAAGAAGTTTTGGCCCGCTTTATACATAGCCGGAGCAAGCGCCAAAATAAGCAGTTTTTTGCAATAAACTGCGCCGCATTGCCGGAAAATCTTATAGAAACAGAACTTTTTGGCTGCGAACAGGGAGCGTATACCGATGCGACAAAAAAACGGATTGGAATAATAGAAGCTGTAAACGAAGGCACTTTGTTCTTGGATGAAATTGAAGCGGCATCGCCGTCTCTCCAGCGAAAACTTCTCCGAGTTATCGAATCCAAAGAAATACAGCGCGTTGGAGGCGTAACAACCAAAAAAGTAGATGTCCGTTTTATTGCGGCGAGCAACATAAACCTCAAAAACGCCGTAAACGAAAAAAATTTCCGGGAAGACTTATTCTTCAGGCTGACATATTCCATATCGATACCGCCGCTTAGATATCGAGTTGAGGATATTCCATTTCTTGCTTACCACATTCTTTTTAACAAAACCCGGTCTTTAAACAACTCCGAGCCGTGGCGCATAAGCAATGGGGCAATGCTTTCCTTGCAAAATTCGAATTGGCGAGGAAACGTGCGAGAACTCGACAATGTGATTACGCAAGCCGTATTCAACCATTTTGATGAAAATAACATTCTCCTTTCAGCCGATGTAGACCCATTTTTAGACAAAGAGGCGGTTAAGCAAAAACCAGCGCTTGCAAAAAATACAGGAGTTTCGAAAACATTGAAAGAAATCGGAGACAGCGCAAAAGAAGAAGCGGAAAAATCATTGGTTAGAAAAACGCTTGAAGAAACAAACTGGAACAGAACAGAAGCTTCAAGAAAACTTAGAATAAGCTATAAAACACTTAGAAATAAACTGCAAACATGGGGATGGCGCGAAACGTAAAAATCCGCGCAAAACCCTGTCGTTCGCGAACGACAGGGTTATTTTTTACTTAAAAGCGAATTTTTCCTGCAAGCTTTTGAAAAAATAATTTTTTTCGACTTCGGCGAATTTGATAACGCGATTGGAGTTGCGAATCACAACCCTATCGCCCATCTTAAGCGGAAACACCTTTTCTCCGTCGGCGGAAAAAACAACATTGGCCTCCTTTCCATCGCGGAAAATACCCGCTCCAAACATTACGCGCTCCGAAATTTCAAATTTTCCCGAAAAAAGTTTTTTGAGCCCAGCAAAAAAGAAACGGATTTTATTGATTTTTTCTGCATACCGTTGTATATTAGCATGGGATTGAAAAACGAAAAAATCTCTTGACTTCACTCGAGATAAAGGAGAACAAAAATGACAGAAAAAAACGAAAGCGCGTTGATTGTGGTGGACGTCCAAAACGATTTTTGTCCCGGAGGAGCTCTTCCGGTGCTGGATGGCCACAAAGTTGTGCCAATACTAAACGACGCAATTTCGATATTCGACGCCAGAAACGCTCCGATATTCGCTACCAGATGCTGGCACGTTAGAGAAAACCGAGTTCATTTTAAACCAAACGGGCGGTGGCCGGAACATTGCCTTCAAAGCACCAAGGGAGCCGAATTTCATCCAGATTTGAAACTCCCCAGAAATGTTATTTTAATTTCCAAAGGAATGGAGCTGGACGAAGACGCCTATTCTCCGTTTGGCGGAACCGGCCTTGAAAAACAGCTTCGCGAAAATGGAATTAAAAAAATTTGGATAGGCGGACTCGCATTTGATTATTGCGTAAAAGCGGCTGCCCTCGATGGGAAAAAGCTTGGATTTGATGTTGTTGTTTTTGAAAACGCATCAAGATCAGTAAACGTGAGTCCCAACGACCACTGGAACTCAAAAGTTGAAATGTGGAACGCCGGAGTCAAAATAATGAACTTTCCGGAATTTGATTAATAAAGTGCCCCCAACCATGGTTGGGGTTTTTTATATTGACAAAATAACTTAAAAATGATAAGAATTTATGCGGAAGCAAACAATGGGTTTTATAAAGGAGCGCTGTAATGCACAAAGACGAACAGATTTTCACTTCCCAACTTGATACAGATTTTTATAAATTTCCGATGGCGCAAATTCAGTTTAAGGATTTTCGGGAAACAAAAGTAAAATGGAGGCTCAAAAACCGAACAAAGGGAATAAATCTGGCAAATATCATTCCCGAAACCGAACTTAGAGAACAATTGGACGAGGCGCGAAAAATCCATTTCACCGGCACAGAATTGCGATATCTTCGAGGAATAGAAGTATACTCAACACCAATGTTCAGCGAAGACTTTCTGGAATTCCTCAAAAACTACCGTCTTCCCGAATATAATCTTGAACGAGTTGATGGCGAGTGGAATTTGGAATTTGAAGGAAAGTGGTGTGAAACAAGCCTATGGGAAATTCCGGCTCTTACGATAATTTCGGAACTCTACTCAAGAAATATTACGAAACACTATTCCGGATTCGAGGTAGAAAGAATGTACGCGGAAGGCGTGGAAAGATTTGCTAGAAAGAAAGAAATTCTCCGCCTGCACCCGGGAATCACGTTTTCGGACTTCGGCACAAGGCGGAGAGCTTTCAAAGACTGGCACGAAAAAATAGTGGTTTTCTGCAAAGAAGAACTGCTCAAACAATTCCTTGGAACATCCAATGTGCATCTTGCAATGAAACACGATCTTATTCCAATTGGAACATCGGCGCATGAGATGTTTATGGCAATGGCTGGAATTATGTATAAATCTTACAAACCGATTCACGAAACCGAAGAATACGCAGATAGCGAGGAGGTAATTCGTGCCTCTCACAATGTCACATTAGAAAATTGGTGGCGACATTATGGCTGGGGACTCTCAATTGCGCTTACCGATACTTACAGCTCTCGATTTGCTTTTGAAACAATGCCAGAAAGCATCGCGCGCGATTGGAAAGGTTTCAGGCAGGACTCGGGAAATCCGTTTGAGTATGGACAATGGGTGATCGACTTTTGCAAAAAACACGGAGTTGATCCGAAAGAAAAATTAGTGATTTTCAGCGACGGGCTTGATGTTGTAAAAATTTGTGACTTGTACCGAATCTTTGAAGGGAAGTTTAAAATGTCATTTGGATTGGGAACAAATCTTACAAACGATATCAGGGGCGTAAGACCGATTTCTTTGGTTATTAAACTCGTGGAGGCCTGCGGCAGAGGAACGGTCAAACTTTCCGATAATATTGCCAAGGCGATCGGAAAACCCGAAGACATTGAAAAATTTAAAAAAATATTTGGATACAATCAAAATTTCAGAGAAGAATGCATTTATTAACCTCCTCTCATCGAGTCTGAACGACCCCAAGCCCCTCCTCCTTATTAAGGAGAGAGGGGTTTTATTTTTTCTTTAAACTCTTCGATTATTGAACTGTCTTCTGGGTCGAAGCCGGAGTTTTTGGCAAGATTGTACGAAACCCAATCGGCAAGGGCGAGAGAATTAAATATCTTTTCAAATGATTCACCGGCCAAATTGAAAGCATCAACCGCAAATCTTTTTTCTTTGAACATCGCCTCTGTTATTTCCATTCTCTTTTGAATTCTGGAGTGGTCCTGCGAATCTTTCAAAAAAATAAAGTGCGGATTTATGGCTCCGCCGCAAACTCCCTCGGGAGCCGCGCCTTGCGCTAAAAATCCAATCATTTCGCTGTGATTTAGTTCCGAAAATACATTAGAAAATGCTGGCACTTTTCCTGTTTCGCTTAATTTAACTTTCCAAGCATAAGCAATTGCTTTATTATTCCACGAAGAATAAATTACAGGAATTTTTCCAGCCAATTTTTCTGCCAACCCAATCCCCTCTTTTTCAGATTTATCCGGACTGAACTTTTCTCCAAATTCTCTCGCTTTTTTTAAATTTTCTTCGTCCCCCACCGCTTTTAACATCGCAAGCAAGCTAAAACCCAAAGCCATGCGGGGTTGGATGCCGGTTTCTGGAATTTGGAAGTAAGAAATATTTTTTTCTTTTGCCAACTCCAACAATTTTCCGCCCGTAGTTATTGCAACAGCATTAAATCCCCCATTCACAGCTTTTTCAAACGAATCCAGGGCTTCTTCTGTATTTCCGGAATATGAACTTATTATTATCAAATCACCTTTTTTGGCATTCGCTGGAAGCCCATAACTCCTATGCGCAACAATTTCCAAATCTGGCCGGAGCATTTCCAAAAACCCGCTCGCAACATTGCTCCCGCCCATACCGCAAACAATTATTTTTCTAGCCCCTAGTCCCTGGCCCCTATCCCCTCGCAGTTCTGGCTCCCACAAAAATTGTTCTTTAACCTTACGAATTGATTCAAACATTCCTAAATTTTAACACTTAAGCTGTTTTCACAAACTATTGACATTTTCCATGGGTTTGGTATAATTAAAAACAGGTTTTTGGAGCCAATTCCACCCCCAAGTGCAACACCCTAAGGTGAGTTAGCTGATAATAGATGAGCCTTCAACGGCTCATATATATTACTCTTTACCAATCTATTCCGTCTAAG
>JBBTXM010000003.1:0-24737 GCA_038062255.1 Patescibacteria group bacterium | reverse complement strand
ATTTTTTTGAAAAGCTTAAAAAGCATAGTTTTATTATAACGTCAGCGACTCTTTGCGCGGAATGGGCGTCCGCAAATCCAACCTGCTTGCGAACAAGTTTTTCCCTGCCTTCTTTTAAAAAACCAGGATCTTTTAAATACTTATTTACGGCGCCCACAAGCTCTTCCTTGTTTTTTACCAGCCAAATTCCATTGAGTGTTTTTATATCGCGCAAATGGTCCCATTCAAAAAAACGCGACGCCGAATCCCAGTACGGGAGTTTTTTCCGGCCATCGAAAGAAGCTCCAATCAACGGCTTATCGAAAATGGCAGCCTCTATAAAAAACGTTGAATACATCGTAATTACGATATCGGCATGGGCCAAAGTGTTTTCCAAAGTAGAAATAGATTCTTCGTCGAACTCCCAATCAGCATCGCCGAACCCCACATGCGCCGTGGATTGAGTCGCCAAGATTCCGTAATCTTTTTTGAGCCGTTCCAATTTTTCTCCTGGAAAATCTGTCCTTGGATACGGGCGCGCCAGAATTTCAATATCCTCGACTATATTGCCGCCGTTTCGAGCATCATTTAAAATGCTTAAAATATCAAAATCGACGCGCAAGCCTTGTTTGCCGGAAAACGCGTAGACAACCAGCTTCTTTTTTGGGTCCGCTCCTATCTTTTTGAAAAATTCTTCGCGAGCTACGACGCCCTGTTTGGAAAAATGCCTGTCGTACTGCGGTATTCCGCAAACAAAAATTTTCCCGCGGTAGTCGCCCATTGTTTCCGCCTGTTCTTCTATTTTGCGGGTTTGCACTATCAAATTATCCGGGTGCGACAGCAGAAAAGTCTTGCTATATAGATTATCCCAACTTAAGGTCATACCCAAAGTAGCAATTTCAGCTTTTTGGGCTTCCTTGATGAAAGCGTGGTCGGTAAAAACCATATATGGAGCGAAAACCAAATCTGGTTTGTATTTCTTGAAAAATCCGGAAAACACGGCGCTTGGAACCAAAAAATATATTTTTCTCAAAAATCTCCTCCAAAAAGAAAACCGCCCCAGCCTCCATAAAATAAATTTCAAAATGAAAACTCCGGCCCTGCGAACAGCGTTGAGATTTTTGGTTTTTTCAAATTCGGACCTGAAAATCATGTATACGGTATGCGTGTGTATGCTGAATCTTTCTGCGAGGTTGAAAAACCTTTCGATTTTTGATTTTTTTATTTCCGGTAAAATGTCGAACAAAATATTCGATTGTGGAAATTCTTTTCTGTAATATTCCAACTTTTCTTTTGGAACCAAAAAAATAAAACGGATATCGCCGCGGTTTAAGATTTTTTCAAATGTTCCGGCGCGCAAAAAATTGCGCACAAAAAAGCTGTTGTCGAATTTTGCAAGGATTGTTTTCATAAATTTTCCAACAAAAAATTCGCTGTTCGTTCACCAGCCTTTCCGTCGGCCCTATAACACTGTTCCTGGACAAGCCGCTTTCTCCCTTCCGAATCGATTTCTGGATTTTGAAGATATTTATTAATCCATTCAGCAAGCTCGCTTTTCGATTTGACCAGCCGTATGCCCCCCGAAGCCAATGCCTTGCGGTAATGGGCCGTTTCGTACCTAACAACTGGATCTTTTTTGCCGGGCTTTACTTCGCGAACGGTAAACCCGACATTAATTATTGGTTTTCCAAAAACAGCTGCGTCTATTCCAATGCTGGAAGAATACCCGATAAGCAAAGAACAATGGCGCAAAGTATTGCGCAAATGATCCATTTCCGCGGAACTCATGTCCCAATCCATGCCCAGCGAGGTAGAAAACCTCGTGCCTGGAACATCGCACCGCAAATACGGGCGCTTTTTTATGTTTTCTTCGTGCGCGAAATCATTGGGAGGAAAACGCACCAAAAGTTCTAAGCCTTTTTTGAATGTTCTTTTTTGGACCAAATCCCAAAGCAAATCTATCGTGTCCCAATCGGAATCCGACCACGCGCTGCCCAAAGGGGCAAAAACCAGAAGTTCTTTTTTGGGGTCGGCTCCGATTGATTTAAAAAACTCTTCCCTGGGCGAAACCGGCTTGTTTAAGTAGTGGTCGTACTGTGGCACTCCTGACACAAAAATATCTTTTTCATTAATACCCAAGTATTTTTCGGCTTCGCCCCTTACTATTTCATTTGTCACTATCAGCTTAGATGGCAAAATACGCACATGGCCCTTGGAGGTAATCTTGTCCCACGAGTTTACAAATCCGATGGTTTTAACATTGCGTTTTTTGGCTCCGCGCAAAATTGCTATTTCCATTGGGTCGAAAAGGTTCCCCAAAAAAACAAGGTCAGGCTTGTGTTTGGCAAAAACGTATTCGAATGAATTATTGGATACGAATCGAAAATCAAAAAATCTAGCCAATTTTCTTGCAAATGCGCGGCCCAGCAAAAAACTCATGGCAAGGCTGCCGAAATACTTAAAGTAATTTCTATCCTCCAAAAAATTTGTTTTTTTGTGCAAAAATAAAGTTTCGGTGCGGACAAGGTATTTTTTTATAAACTCAAATAAAACGTCCCCGCGCGAAAGGGAAAAACCTCCGGCAGCTTCGTAAACCAAATTCGGATGCTGAAACTCTTTTTGGTAAAATTCTGCTCTTTTGCGGCTTTGCAAAAACAAAACAACCCTATGCCCCGCCTCCAAAAGCCAGTTTACGACATTCGCGCGCAAAATATCTTTGGCCTCTACCCCAGAAAGAATGGAAATAAATATAGTTTTCATAGATTTACAAATTTCAAAACTTCGTTTGCTACCCTTTCCCCCGCCCTGCCGTCTGCGTGCGAAAACCACATGGAGCGGATTTTTTCCCGCCCCGCAGCGTCGCGCGAAGGGTCTTTTAAGTAACCGTCAATATACCTCAGCAAATCTTCTTTGGTTTCTGCATGCCGCACACCACCGGTGCGGAATAATTTTTGAATATGGTCGCAGAAAAACGTATACGCGCCGTCAAAAATATGCCGAGGAGTGGGCGGTGTGTTTGCGGTAATCACTGGAGTCCCCGCAAACGCTGAATCCAACGAAATTGAAGTGGGGCCTGTGATAATCAAATCGCTATGATGCAGCTCGTTGATAAGCCGGTCATCATCTTCTCTGCGGATCTCGCGATCCCCCATTTCAGCGTCTTTAAACTTCTGCCCAGGGCGGTCAAAAAACATATTCTCTGGCTTTTTGAAATCGACAAGCTGCACGCCTTCGTCCGGAGGAAATCGCACCAAAATTTGGACATTGGGAACCATTGAAAGAATCTCCATCACATACTGGTCGATATCGTTTTTTGTCAGCAAGTGGTCACCGATGGGCGCAAAAGTAATCAATTTTTTGTTCAAATCAAATCCAAATTCTTTAAAAAATTGTTCTTTTGCAACGGACGGCGCGCGATACCTATCGTAATGCGGATTTCCGGTAACCGCTATTTTGCTTTCAGGATATTTATACATCGCAAGCATTTCTTTTTTGAGTTCCGAAGAACCCGCCAAAAGCCTATCCGGCAAAACCCGCAAAATTCTCTGCGTTGTGTTGTCCCACGACCTCAACATGGCGATTACTGGAACGCCGGAATCGCGGGCGTCGTGCATCAGGCTTACATCGTTTTCATTTTGCGGATCGGTTGAAAAAATCGCGTCGGGATTGTGCTTTTTAATCAAATTCGCAAAAAAGCCTTTAGGAGAAAATTTTTGGTCCAAAAATCTTGCTATCGGCTTTACTCCGGGAAATTTTCCTAAAAACCCCAAAACCATTGCGGAGACAAAATAAAAAAACTTGCGGTCGTTATAATATTTATATTTTGTTTTGAGAATGGATGTGCCGGTATTAAACAAAAAAACGCCGAGTTTTTTAAACAAAAGCCCCAGTTTGGTTTTGGACGCCTGGTACATCGGCACGCCCTCGATTGCGACATTGCCCCCTCCGAAGTTTTTTTCAAAATATTCTTTTTTGTACGAAGGAGCTAAAATAACCACCCGCAAGCCGGGCGTTTTTTTAAATTTTTCCAAAACTTCAGTCGAAAGGATATTTCTTGAAATATGCGGGTGAAAACTAGTTACAAAGAGGGTCTTCATTGGTTTCATTTATTATATAATAACTATAACTAATGTATGCCGTTAATATTTTCTTTGGCCAAAAAGCCAGCAAAAGCCGCAATTAGAGCCTACTATAGGGCCCGCAACGCCTTGCCAATATGGCTTGCCTTAAATAGCAAAGCGGTAAATCTGCACAAAAAATACCGTCCAAAACTTGATAACATATCCGAGAGAATCGCAAGTGACCTCAAAAAAAATGGCATCGCTATCGCCCATATAGGCGAATTATTTCCGGGGCAGGATATTTTGGCCAAACTCGCGTCTGAAGCGCGCGGTCTTGAAAAAAACGCCGGGGTCAAAACAAATAAAGAATTTTTGAGATTTTATTTTGACGATTACCCGCTTCTTGATTTAAAAAACTCTTTCGTGCGCCTCGCGCTAGAAAATAAAATTTTGGGAATAGTAAATTCGTACATGGGAATGTTTTCCAAATTCAATTATTTTACTCTCAACAAAACGATGCCCCAAGGCGAGGAATCAAAAGCGGTGCAATCCATGAGGTGGCACCGAGACCCGGAAGACAAAAAAATGGTGAAAATTTTCATGTATTTAAATGACGTGGACGACCAGAGCGGGCCATTCGTGTATATCCCCGAAACGCATTACGAAGGAAAATGGGGCAATCTTTTCCCGCCTCAACCGCCACGAGGATCTCTTCCCCCTCCTGAGGAAGTAAAAAAAATAATTCCGCAAAACGCCATAAAAGCCTGCGCTGGAACGGCCGGCACGGTAATTTTCTGCGATACACGCGGGATACACCGCGGAGGGCACGCGATTTCCAAAGAACGCATAATGCTGACATTGGGTTATTCATCTTCGGCATCTATGTGGCCGCTTAGATACAAATATCCGGAAAACTTCCGAAAAATTCTTGCCGAAACCAGCTTTTCCCCCGCCCAGAAATACGCTCTCGACAACTTCAACCGAATCGGCAAAAAGGTTTACAAATACTAGGTTATTCAAAATTAGTTAAAACTAAAGGTTTTTCCTTCCGTTACAACAGCCAAATCGGCACCCTCTACCACATAGCGATCGTTGCTTTTATAAACGTGAAATTGAATGATGCTTTTCATGTTAATTAATTATAGCATAACGCTCAAAAAGAAAAAGAGCTGATACATTTATCAGCTCTTTGTTGCTTTAAAAATTACACCGAAACTAACTCATTATTCTCCAGTTTTTTTAGAAAATCCTTTCTTCGTAAAACAAACTCTTTCCCCATATCGTGGGATTTGTACTTAATTTTGGCAATGAAATCTCCACCCCTTCCTTTCACCAAGCGTTTCCGACAATCACCATATAATTTGACTTCAAAATTCCCTGACGCTTCACGTAAAATAAAAAAGTGATCGCGGTTTTGCATATCTCTGAATACAACCTCTTGCTTAAATTCTGCAACATCTCTCACAAGATTTTTTTTGGAAGGATTGCATTTGTGGTCAAGAGAAAAATATTTGTCTGAAAAAACCAAACTGCAACGGGTACACTTAAGCAACTGAAATTTTTCTTTGCCAGCCACAATTGTTATGGGTTTTAATTTTTCAACAACAATATTATCTTTTCGAATTTTGGCGTTTTTTCTTTTTACATCCGTTTTTGTGGGTTTAGAAGGAATGTCTCCGTGATTGTAGAAACAAACATCGTTGCTAATCATATACATACATTCGCCGATTGAATTAAGATTCGTACATTGTACCCAGTTTTTTACTGTGTTTTTCCACTTTTTTGTTAAAGATGCCAGAGTGACCAACCTCATTAAACCCTCCTACTTCGAGTATTTCAAATCCAAAACCAACATAACATTTGTAAGTGGAAGTTGTCAATACCTCGCCGAGTTGAAAACTTCGAGCATACTTTTGGCATATCTTTTCCAGCTGATGTTTTCTTCCACGAACTTTCGAGCGTTGCGGGAAATTGAAGAATAAAAATCGGGATTTGAGGCAAGCTCGATAACCGCTTTTTTTATTTCCTCCGGAGTTTTGGGATTTATCAGCATCGAGTTTTTGCGGTCTGTTACCACTTCGGAGGCGCCTGTTGTGCGCGACAAAATAACTGGAATCCCGCAAGCCATCGCCTCAAACACCGCCAATCCCCAAGTCTGCAAATGGTTTGGAAATACGAATATATCGTGGGATTTATACGCCTCAACCAACTCTTGGTCAGACACTTTGCCCAAAAATCTTATTCTATCTGCCACGCCCAAAGAACCCTCTAAATTTTTTAGTTTTTCATAATATTTTTTGTCGTTACTAGTATCCCCAACTATCGTAAGCTCTGCTTGGGGGATTAAAGAAACGGCGATTATTAAATCCTCAAACCGCCTGTGGGGGAAAAAAATTCCGGTCGTTAAAAGTTTCACTCCCTTGCTGCCCCCTGTTTTGTGTTCGTTGAATTTAAACTTATCAATATCAAGCCCGCTTCGCGTGACAACCGCGTTTTTGCCGAAATGCTCCCGCACAAGCCGTTTATTCCAGTCGTCCAAAACAGTTATTTTTTCCTGCGCCTTAATAAACCGAGAATCCAAAAAATCATAAATTTTGTGGTAAACCGCTTTAGCAAACGAACGCCGCAAGAGCGGGTTGAATTGCGATTCTTTCCAAAATCCAAAGTCCTTGCTGGGAACATCATTCATCATCCAGATAGAGGGAATATTTTTTACGCCTTTTTTAAAAAAATATGCGACTTTATAAGCTTCTTGGTCGTGCGGATTTAAAACATCCGTGTTTGGGTCGATAAGCTCCGAGAGTCTTTTTGGATCCGCCAGATTGCTTGCAAATACGGCCATTCCATCAAGCAAATCATCAAAGCACTTTTCTTTGTCGTAAAAAAAAGTATAAAGCACAACATTGTGCCCCATATTTTTGAGTTCGCGCGCCAAAGAAAGCGCCTGCCTCTGCGCCCCGCCTTTTACATTTAGCCTGCGGATTATTATCGCGATATTCATCTATCCTTATTAAACACAAACAAAAAGAAGCCCGTTTCCAGACCTCTGAACACAAATATAATCCGCTGTCCATCCCTAATTCGTGCGAATTAAGGAAGATAAAATTAGCACATTATTTTTTTCGCAGAATATAACACACGGCTCGGCCGAATAGTTTTCCGCGCGGGAGGACCATTGCGTGTTTTTTTATGAATTTTTTGCCGAAAACTGAACGAAGCCTCCCCCACATTGGAATCGACCCGCGCTGGTACACGGCTTCCAACAAATCAAAATGGGCGAGATATGTTTTTTTAAAAACATTGTTTGTCAGAAACAAAAGATGGTGGTTTTTTTCTGTCCACGGAGGCATGTTGCCTGTCATTAGAAATTTCAGCCGGAAAGAAATGTTGAAAGGATTCGGCACGCTAAACATAAAAATCTTGCCGGGGCGCAAAACCCTAAACGCTTCGCGCATCACCAAAAACGGATTTTCCAAATGCTCGATTATTTGAAAAGCTGTTACCAAATCCAAAGAATTTTCCGAGTGAGGAAGTTTTTCGAAATTCAAATCCGCAGAAGCAAACTTTACTTTTGATTTTGCCTCCGGAGACAAAATATCCAAAATATCAATGCCGTTAAGTTCGGAAAAATTTTCTCCCAGCGAAAGCAAAGTTTTACCGTTCCCACAACCCAAATCAAGCGCGGAACCGGAAATATCGTACTTTTTTACAGTCTCGGCAAGCACTCCGGTCCCCACAGCCCAGGTAGTGCGGTCTTTTACGTTTTTATCTATATTCTCGTACGAAATATTTTCTTCGCGCATTCGCTCAGAGGAGATATATGTCATTTTACGTATTGTTTAAAAAAGTTTTCAAATACTTTTGCAATATAGTCCAAATGGGGTTTTTTCATTTCCGGATGGCAGCCAATGTAAAATCCGTTTTTATTAAGATTTGCTGCCACAGGATATTTAGGTTCCAAATTTCCGAAAAGCTTTATATAAATCGGCTGGTTGATTAAAGGCAATAAATACCTTGTTTCCACATTGTGATCCTCCAAATAGTGAATTAGGCTATCGCGAGAAATTTTATCGTCTTTTAAAACCAACGGGAACATCATAAACGCGTGTTCGGAATGCGATGGCCACGAAGGAAGCTGTAAAAATTTTTTAAAGGGAGTTAATTTTTTTATCAAATAATCCGCGTAGCTTTGGCGGGTACGGAGATTTTTTGCAAATTCTTTTACAGCCGCTACACCCAAAGCGCCTTCAAATTCCGTAAGCCTATAACTATACCCCACGGACTCAAAAGAAAACCTTCTGTCAGCCATGGCAAATTTCGCTTTACCAGTAACGTTTTTATCGTCATCGGCAGCTATATAAATCGAATCACGGCCGTGGTTTACCAAACTTCTGATTTTTACAGCGAGAGCTGGGTCGTTTGTGGCTGCAAATCCGCCAACACCTGTTGTAACAAGGTGTGCCATATAAGTTGAAAAACAAGCGACATCGCCAAGGGAACCAACCATTTTGCCGTGGTACTTTACTCCAACAGCCTCGCAGGAATCTTCTATAATCCGCAACTTATGCTTTTTTGCCAAAGCCAAAATCGGGTTCATGTCGCACGAAATTCCAAACAAATGCACCGGCATTATGGCGCGGGTTCGCGAAGTAATTTTTTTCTCAATTTTTTTGGCATCAATGTGGTACATTTTTGAATCCACATCTACAAAAACAGGCTTGAGGTTATTTTGCATAATGGTGTTTGAGGACGCGACAAAAGTAACCGCCGGTACCAAAATTTCATCGCCGTCTTTCCAGCAATCGAGTTCTTTTAGAGCATGTATAGCAACTTGCAGGGCGCTAGTTCCGCTGTTGGCGGATATTGTAAATTTCCTATCGCAAAGCTTGCCGAATTCTTCCTCAAACTTGCGCAAAAATGGGCCATAAGAAAGCCTTCCAGAATCTAAAACCTTATTTACCAATATTTTGGCATAAGGAGAAATCACCCCGCCCCCAACCCCTATTTGCCGCCTAACTTTCTTCATAAATTAATGTTACTTGTAACATTAAATAAACTCAAACCAATCCAAACTTGTTGCAAAAAACCCTCCGCATGGGGAGGGTTTAACTCTATATTATATTTTGATTTATAAGATCCGTTAAAACTGCTCCAAAGTATCGATGAATTTTTTCTTCTTTAATCAATTTATTTAGCTGATTTGGATATAAAAGCAATGTTTCTTTGGTATACTCTTTTTCATCAAGACAAATTGACTTTAGTTCTTCTTCGGTAAGCTCAAGAGCAAAAAGAATGTTGAGAGAATGCGTTCCAGCATTACGCGGTTCCTGCGCTCTTGTCTTCCAAAACACCATATAAATACCGAACTGCTCAAACCGGTGAGGCGGTATCGCAAGCTTTGTTTCTCGCTTAAAACACCTTGTCGCAGACGCATCCGGCATCTCTCCGAATTTCATTCTTCCTCCAATCACCCACCAATCCGCCATCGGTTCGTTTCGACGCTTTGCCAGGAAAATTTTACCTTCGCATATCACAACAGTGTCAGTGCACACAAACACCAACGAAGATATGGCATCGGAATAAGATTTGTCATCCAACCAAACCGGTTCCTTTTCAAACGGGAAACCATCTTCAATAAATATTTTCAGCATTACACTTCTCCTTTCTGGCTGATTTTGCGAACTATCCTTGCAAACAGAACTGATGCAAGCCCACGGCTTTTCTTCAATTGTAACTATTGTTAATGGAACCACACCCTCTGGATCGTACATATCCGCTCTAACCATCAAATTTCCGCAATTTTGGCACTTTGGCACAATAGCCTCCTCCCTAACCTTACTTTCTAAAAGGAGATTAACAAATCAACTCAATTTAGTCAAGAGAAATTTTTTGAGGGATTTTTTCCAATCAGGCATGCGTGGAAGCTTGGAATTTACCAAAACCACACTTTTGGGGCGTGGAACTTTAAAAACATCCGCTCTTTTGGAGGGCTTTAAATGTTTGTGGCCAGCTTTTGCAATATTCGCAATTTCTTTTGCGATATCAAACCTGCTTAATCGCCTGTCGAAATGGGAAACTAAATGATAAATTCCGTTTTCGTACTTTGCGGAACCATCCATAAGATCCACAATAGACGTAGCTAAATCTTTCGCCCAAGTAACTACCCCGTATTGGTCGCTTATAACATCTATTTGTTTTTTATCGCGCAAATTTTCGTAAATAAAATCCACAAAAGTTTTTCTGTGCTTGGAATAAAGCCAATTTGTTCTCACAATAAAATATTTGAGGCTGTAGATTTTAGATTCTTGTTCTAATATTTTTTCCCCAAAAAATTTGGATTGGCTGTAAATATTAACCGGTTTCGGGCTGTCGCTCTCTTTAAAAAATTTTTTTTCACCCCCGAAAACATCCGAGGTGCTTATTTGAATAAATTTTGAATTTGGCAATTTTGCATTACCCAGAGCTTTTGCAATATTTCCCGGGCCTATCGAATTTACTTTATACGCCTCAAGTGGGTTTGCCTCGCAATATTCCACATTTATGAGCGCGGCGCAATTAATTACAAAATCTGGATTATACTTTTTTATAATTTTAAAAACTGAATCGTATGAAACTATGTCAACATCATTTTTATCCGCACCAAAAATATTAAAATCAGGAAAACCTGAAAGATGTTCAATAAGTTCTCTGCCAAGCATACCGGCAGAGCCAAATATTAAAACCTTTTTTGCCATTACGATAGTTTATATTGTTTTTTGAGGTTTTCCAAGTCAGAATCTGTCATCATTTCCACGAGTTGTTTAAAGTTTACCTTCGGTTTCCAGCCCAAATCCTTTTTGGCGCGCGAAGTATCTCCGCGCAAGCGGTATACTTCCGCAGGACGCATAAACTGCTTGTCAATTTTCACGTATTTTTTCCAATCCAATCCCAACCGTCCAAAAGCCGCTTCAACAAAATCTCGCACGGAGTGAGATACGCCGGTTGCTATCACGTAATTTTTGGGTTCTTTCTGCTGAAGCATAAGCCACATAGCTTCCACGTAGTCTCCCGCGAAACCCCAATCTCTCTCGGCATCCAAACTCCCAAGGCGCAATTCTTTTGCCAAACCCAATTTTATTTTCGCGGCTGTATTTGTAATTTTTCGTGTAACAAACTCAATACCTCTTCTGGGAGACTCGTGATTAAATAAAATTCCTCCCACAGCAAACATTCCATAAGATTCTTTGTGGTTTACCGTGGAATGATGAGCATAAGTTTTGGATACAGCATAAGGACTGCGTGGGTAAAACGGAGTATTTTCATTTTGAGGACTTTCTTTAACTCCCCCGAACATTTCAGAAGTAGAAGCCTGGTAAAATTTAATTTTGAGATTTACCTGCCTGATTGCCTCAAGCATTCGGAGAACACCAAGACCAGTAACGTCACCGGTATATATTGGTTGTTTCCACGATTCGTGCACAAACGCTTGCGCAGCCAAATTATAAACCTCGTCTGGCTTAGACAAAAGCAGAGCGTGGACTAATGAAGATTCATCCAACAAATCTCCCGATATCAAAGTAATTTGTTCTTTGGGATGCAAAAGGTGTTCAATATTTACTCTATGTTTTTGGCTATTCCGTCTTTCAAGGCCAAAAACCTTGTATCCTTTTTTTAGTAAAAATTCAGCAAGATACGATCCATCCTGTCCAGTGATTCCAGTTATTAGCGCTCTTTTTTCTTTAGCCATAATAAATAATGTATCTTTTTATAACATTTACCGCAATAATAGAGTTTCCACGGCCCGCAAAACGTCTGCAACCGAAATCGATTCCAATGCCTTTTTTTGCTCCGACAGCGCGCCATTTTTTTTAAATGCAAATACAGATGGCTTTATGTAAGAAGGCGGTTTTACCAAAATCCCGTAATCCCGTTTTGGCGGAAGTTCATTCGGGTCCACGGGGCCTACAATATCGATAAACGGCACAGAAAGCGCGTCTGCTATATGAATTGGCCCAGTGTCAACGGCAATGTATAACTTGAGCCGTTTTATCAAAGACGGCAATTCGCCTAGTGAAAAATTTGTGGCAACTAAAAATTTTTCTTTGTCCAAATTTTCAACAATCCGCAAAATCCTAGACTCATCTGAGACTGAACCCACAAAAACAATTTTAGCTCCATACTTCTCGTTAATTTTTACGGCAAGCTCTTTAAACTTTTCATCGCCCCACTCTTTGGCCTTGTTGCCGGCGGAAACGCTTATGCCTACAATAAATCCTCTGAATAATTCGGCTTTCGCTTTGCCAGCCTCTGAAAGAAAAACGTCTTTTTTGGTATCCGTCGATTCAATTTTCAAAGGTTTTAGCATGGAAAGATAGTGCAAAATCGGATCGGTATGATTTTTATATAAAAATTTGAAATTATTAAAACGATTCGTAAAAACCTCGCCGGCCGGCCCTTTTTCTTTTATAAGTTTTGCTCGGTTAGGAATAGCGCCATAAATAGAAATCAGGGTCCCAAAAGATGCGCCGGAAAAATTAAAGCTCCAGTTGAAATTTCTTTTGTAAATTTTTCGCAAAAACCCCAACAAATTATTGGAACGATAAACCACAACAGCATCAGCATAGGGACTATTTTCTAAAACTACGGCTATTTTTTTGTTTACCGCAACCGCAATAAAACTGTTCGGGTATTTTTGTTTTATAGCCCGTATTGCGGGGGTTATAGCAATCAAATCTCCGACCCTGGTCATGTGGGGGATAATCAGAACACGCGGATTGTCGAAATTTTTTTTTCTTTTTGCCAAAAAATTAAAAAGGGGCAACAAAACTATTGCCCCCGCCCAAAAAACCATATTTTTAAATTTGCTTACAATCAACTTATTGAATTTTTAAGCTCTTCTAAACTGAGGCGCGAAGTCCCAACTTTGGCAATCGCGATAGCCGCGGCGTGATTTGCCAAATCAGCGGCTTGCCGCAAGCTCGCACCCGAAGCAAGAGCAAGTCCAAATACTGCAAGCACCGTATCCCCCGCCCCAGTCACGTCAAAAACATCTTTGGCATTGCTTGAAAAATGAGTGGTGCGCTCTTCTTCAAAAAGCATCATGCCCATGTGGCCAAGAGTCAAAAGAACGTTGGTTTCAAGCCTTTTTTTGATAATATTTCCGGCTTTCTCTGCGCTCTCAAGATCTTCGATTTTAACCCCAGTAAATCCTTCTGCCTCAACTTTGTTGGGTTTTATGCAATGGCATCCGCGGAACCACAAAAAATGTTTTGGTTTTGTATCGACAATCAGCATTTTTTGTTCTCTTTGAATTATAGCCATAACTTCGCGCGCCAATTTTTCAGTCACAAAACCTTTTTTGTAATCCGACACGATAATCGCATCTGGTGCAAATACAGGAATTGCAGAATCAAAATACCAAGTGGCGTCGCTTTCGAGTTTTTCTTCAATATACGAACAATCCCCGTCCTTGTCGGCCCTTACAATATGTTTTCCATCAACCAAAATCCTTATTTTCCGTATCGTTGGTCTTGAATCGTTAAAAAATATTCCTTTCCCGTTCACGCCGCTTGGCATATTTTCTTTGATCTGCTTGCCAAAATTGTCGACACCAACCTGACCAAACAGAATCACTTCCGCTCCCAAACTTGCGATGTTTGCCGCTGTGTTCCCAGCCCCGCCCAACGCAAACCACTCTTTTTCAACGGAAATTATCGGGATATCCGCCTCCGGAGACATCCGTGTCGCTCTCCCCTCAAGATAATGGTCAAGCATAATATCGCCCAACACAGCGACTCTCTTTGAAGAAAAACAGGCTAAAATACTTAAAAGGTCTTTCATTTTCAGCCTCAAAGTTCTCCTACTAAAATAACACAAAAAACCGAATTTATGTTTCCGGAGTTGTATTTGCGGAATATACCGGAAAATGCAGAAAATGGACGCAAACGCGTACAACATGTACAGGAGTTATTTTTGGGATTTGAAAAATCTGTACGACAGCTTGGTTACAAACGACTTTTTTGAACAAATTGAAAATGCTTTTCTTGCAATAAAAAAATCTTTGGACAATGGCGGAAAACTTTTGCTTTTCGGCAACGGAGGCTCTGCAACGGAAGCCGCGCATCTTGAAGCCGAGCTTGTCTGCCAGTTCGAAAAAAAGCGCAAAGCTATTCCGGCGATAGCGCTGACAAACTCCGGCGCGATTTTAACCGCTCAAAGCAACGACCACATTTTCGACTCGGTTTTCGAAAGGCAAATTGAGGCCCTAGGAAAAGAAGGCGATGTAGCCATTGGTTTTACAACCTCCGACGTGTCAATAAACCGCGATAGTGGACGAAGCCACTCGATGAACATATTTCGCGGATTCTTGAAAGCCCGCTCCCAAAAAATGGCAACCGTTGGCTTAGTAAGCCAAAAAACCAAGCAGATACTGGCGCTTATTGACCACCCGATAATAATCCCTCATGAAAGCACGGACATGATTCAAAACGTGCATCTGTCGATAGTCCACATTTTGTGCAAAAAAATTGAACAAAATTTATAACACCTGCAAAATCTCCTGAGCAGTCTTATGCCAGGAGAATTTTTTTGAATTTTCCATGCCGTTCTCGATGAGCTTTTGGCGGAAAAGCGGGTCTTGGCATATTTTTTTCATCGCTTCGGCAATTTCCAGGGGCTTATTTGGATCTACAATGATCGCGCCGTCCCCCGCGACTTCCGGCAATGAAAAAGTGTTTGAAGTTACAACAGGCAAAGCGCATGCTTGGCCCTCCAAAACCGGAATTCCAAATCCTTCAACAAAACTGGGATACACAAGGGCTTCCGCCGTTTGGTAAAGGTAAGAAAGCTCGTTGTCGGAAACCTGCCCCAAAAATACAGAATCCATTGAGGCAAGTTTTTTTACTTTTTCAAAGTATTCTCCAGAACCGTTGCCGGCAATAACAAGCTTGTGCTGAAAATTTGACGAATTTTTAAACAAATTGAAAGCTTCCACAATACCGAGGACATTTTTGCGTTCTTTGATGGCGCCCACGAACAAAAAAAATTTTTCCGGCAGACCGGAAATTTCTTTTTTTGGCAAAACGCAAATATCATTGAAACCCAAATAAATTACTTTGATTTTTTCTTCCGGTATTTTAAATATTTCTATTAAATCTCTTTTTGTGGCCTCGGAAATGGATATTATCAAGTCGGCTTTTTTGAGAGCATATCGGTGAACTAATTTTAAAATTTTTTTTCCGACTTCCGACTTCCAACTTTCGACTTCTATTTTTCTCAAATACGCAAAATCGTACGCTATTACCACAGAATTTTTTGCCTTCCCTAAAATTCCGTACCACAAAGGCATAACGGGCGTGTTGAAAATGCACGCATCTAAAACTCGTACAGTGTCGGGCGAAATAGTGGCGGACTTCCATTTACTCCCGGGCAAATCCGGTTTTAAGCCGGGATTTTTTAAAAAAATCGAGTATTCATTTTCTGAATCGACCTCCAGCATTGCCTTGACGATTTCAAAAACCGCTCTGCCCAAGCCCGCGGGTTTTTTTTCGCCGTATGGATGCAATGTAATGCCTATTTTCATAACTTAATAAAATTTAATACGCTTTCTGCTCGTTTTTCCCAGCTGAATTTTTTTACTTTTTCATGCGCGTTTTGGGCTTTGTTGCGCGACCCCTCCGCGCCTTCAAGCGCATGTTTTATTGAATCCGCAAAACTCTCGGGATTATCCGGTTCATAAAAAATAACGTCGTTTTCGGATACAATCTGCTCAATTGCAGGCGTTCGGCTTGCCACAATTGGACGCTCGGAAGCCATGTATTCAAAAAGCTTCATTGGCGAAGTATGTTTATACGAGTATTCATTGGCTTTTGTCCCCAACACAAGCAAAACATCCGCGGAAGCGAGCCACAAAGGCATTTCTTTAAAGTCGCGCTGGCCGGCGCAAACTAAGTTTTCTGCCCAGTTTTCGATTCCGCTCACCTTTTTGAGTTCTTCTTTAGAGCCGCCGACAAGATAAAATTTTACGTCTTGCAGCTTTTGAGCGGTATCCGCCAAAATGCCAAGTCCCTTCCAATTATAAAACTTCCCAACATATAAAGCGATTTTTTCCCTTTTCGGCAAGTCAAGTTTTTCTCTTGCTTCGGATTTGGGAGACAAATTAGAAAATTTTTCCAAATCGATTCCATTGGGGTGCACAATGATTTTATCTTTTGCAAAAGAAAACTCTTTGGCGATAGTTTCTTTAATTATGTTATTTATAACAATGATGCCTTTGGCGTTTTTAAAAAGAATATTGAAGAAAAATCCTTTCTTTTTGGCATCGTGGACCTCCACAAAATAAGGCGCCCCCGCAAATGGCACCGCGAAAAATGAAAACTGGTCTATGTCTATAGTATAAATAATAAACTTTTCGCCTCGCAAGCTCTTCCAAATCAAAAAAAACCAGTATCCGAGCGCAAAAGAAACAGAGCTAAGCCAAAATCCAATTTTCCCAAAATTATAAAACGGCAAAACAGGCAATCTTTTGATTAAAACCTCGCGCCTCAAACCATAAAATTTTTTAATATTTCCTTTGCCCCTATTTGGCGCCAGCACCTCAATGCTTGCCCCTTTTCCGATCATCGCCTCTATCATTTTGGCCATTTGGATGCCGTGGGCTTTTTCCGTTGGAAAACGCGCGTTGGCAACATAGTATATTTTCGGCTCAAAAAGCTCCGAAAACTCTTTTACCGCCTTTTCCTTGCTGAAATTTCTTACAAACTCAAATCCGTTTTTTCTTATATTCTCGCGCAACTCGGCATCGTTTAGCAGTTTTTTTATCTTGCCGGCAAAGCATTCAATATCGCCAACCCCGCACAAAAACTCTCTGGCTTCCGGCATTGTAAGCTCCGATATTCCACCAATGTTGGACGCCACAAACGGCACCCCGGAAGCCATTGCCTCCAAAATAACATGCGGAGAACCTTCCTCTCGCGAAGGCATGAAAAAAACATCTGAAGCGTGGAAGTATTTAACTACTTCTGATTGAGGAATTTTGCCAAGAAGAATAACTCTCCCCCCACAAGGAGATAATATCTCCTTGTCTCCCCCCTCTCTTACTTTAAGAGAGGGGGGTTGGGGGGGTGAGTTATCTACTTCAGATTTCAATTTTTTAAAATACTCTCCATCCCCGGCAACTAAAAACTCAACATTTTCGTTTTTAAATTTCTCTGCAACCGGGGCGATAAAATCCGCCCCCTTTCTTTCAGAAAGATGGTGCACAAAAAGAACATATTTTTTTTCAATCTCTAAACCCAAATCTTTTTTGTATTTTTCTTTGGATTTCTGTGGAATATATCTTTCGTGGTCTATCCAGTTGCCTAATATCCGGTACTCCCGCACTCCGTATATTTTTTTGTAATCTTCCGCCAGCGAAACAGGGCTTGTGGCAAGTATCGTGTGGCGCAGAATAAATCTAAAAACCTTTTCCTCAAAAAAACCCCGCTTAAAAAGCCACGGCATCCCGCGGTTCCAATAAAACGCCTTTCCGCCAAATATTAAAGTTATAAGCCACGATGCCAGCGCTCCAAAGTAAGAATAATGCGTGTAAAAATTTGAGTATCCGCGAAGCCTGGCCAATTTAACTATCAGCAAAAGCTCTAAAAACCTCAAAACTGGATTTTTAAGTTTTTGAACTTTAAATTTGCAGCCAAGCTTCGTGGGATCACCTTTCGCCCGCTCAATTATGAGAAAAATATCTAAATTTTTTGCTGATTCCTTTATCAACTCATAATTGTAAAAAAGATGAGTATCGGTTTTCTCATCAAAAAACGGCAAAATATAGCAAACTTTTACTTTTTTAGACATCGTTCAAGATATTCTTTATATAATCGCAAATAGTTTTCTTTGGTTTGAGGTAGGATTGGTTTAGGTTGGCTTATTTTCCCATCAATTGCCAGCTCAAGCTTTAAAGTTAAGTCGTTTTTGTCGCCAACGCGGAAAATATTTTCCCTATCTAACAACTCCGGAGCAATTCCCACATCGCTTGATATGATTTTGGCACCGCTTGCCGCAGCCTCAAGCAAAGCCAAGCCATAGCCCTCGTAGTTGGATGTAAGCAAAAACAGATCGCAGGATTTGTAGTATGAAATTAAATCATTGTTCCAGTTTTCAATTACTATATTATCTCCTAATCCATAATTCACAATTCTTAATTCTAGATTTTTTCGTTCAGAACCTTCTCCTGCAATAACCAAAACTATTCGCCTATTCGCGCGAATTAGAGAAGACAAAACATCAACCGCAAAACCAATACTTTTCTCCCGCGAAAGCCTGGAGGCCATTAGAACAATAAATTTTCCCGGGTATTTTTGGCGAAGATCCGTTCTAGCCGGAGAATTTTTTATTTTTTCAATATCCACAAATATCGGCGAGGTCTGAATTTTGGACTCTGGAATAGACAAGTTTGAAGTCAGCGAATTCTTTATCCTTTCCGAAACAACGCGTATGCCGTTGGCGCGCGTGGCTAAAAATTTTGCCAAATTTACGCGGATTTTGTTTTTCCATGATTCTTTCGCAAAGTGCCGGCTAAAAATATCCGTGTGGATCTGCATTTGCCACGGCGTACCGAATATTTTTGAAAGGCTCCATGCCAAAAACCAGTGTTCCGGGCTTTGAGCTGTAACAACATCAAACCTTTTTTGGCGCATTAGTTTGTATCCGCGCCAAAAGCCAGAAACGAAACTCGAAACACTTCTTTGGCACAACAAAACCTCAAGTTCCCCGCAGATTTTTCTGTATTCTTCGGTTCTTTGCCCGGCTGGAGAATTTTGGTTTAGAACAGAAGCGTCTCCACTTAGCATTAGGACTCTCATAAGGTTTTTATGACATCAACTATTCCATTAATCATGCGGTCTTTTGTAAATTGCTGAGCCGATACTCGCGCTTTTTTGGAAAAATCTTCCGCCAAGTTTTTATTTTCCAAAATTTCGGTTATTTTGGCCCGGAAAGCTTCTTTGTCGTTGTATGCTACCAAAAACCCGTTCTCTCCGTTTCGCACAATCTCCGGATTGCCGCCGATGTTGGTTGTAATTACAGGAACACCCAAGGCCATCGCCTCCAAAATTTGATGCGAAAAACCCTCGTAAGCGGTATTGAGCACAAAAGCGTCCGCCGCGCGGAGATACAAAAAAAGATTTTCTCTTGGTTCGTTATGAAAAACAAACAGCTTTGCGTCCGAAAATCGGCGCGTTACTTCCGGCATAAGATCCCTCAATGCTTGAAAGCCCTTCCAAGGAACATTTCTTCCGGCAGAAACCAACACGCTTCCGGAAAGCCCAAGTTCTTTTTTAGCTAGTTCCCGCCCATTAAGGGCGAGGCTCGCCCCGTCCCGCGGGGCGGCAAAAGAATTGTAGATAACTTTTATTTTATCTTTGTTAATACCCCACATTCCAACGATTTTTTTGAGATAATCGCTTGGAGTGATTATCAGCTTCGCCCGCTTGGCCACAAATTTTTGAATTTTTCTTTGAAATTCAGTAAAAAAATCAAATGTTTTCACTTGAAAGTCATCAGGAGTAAAAAAAACCGATCCACTTCTTTGCTGGTGCTGTTCCCACGCGTAGTCGCCCACAACTTTAAGTAAAAACTTTTTTCGTAAAATAAACGTGGCCACAGCGGCAGGAAACCCAACAGAAAAAGGATCCTGCGCGAAAATAATATCCGAACTCCTGCCGTAGGTTAAAATCCGCAAGCCATAAACCAAGTGGCGAATAAAGTTTGGCAGATGCCGAACAGAACCGAAGCTTAAAACATTTACATTTATCCCGCGCTTCGGCAGCTCATCGAGCAAAACCTTGCTGTACGTTGCGGGCCCCCCAATGTCCGGAGGAAAAATGCCGGTACAAATCAAAACCCGCTTGCTGTTTTTCAAATTGAACAGGTTTTCATAATTTTCGGAAATTTTTTCCCATAAAAATTTTTCTTTTATCATTTTCTGGCCGTTTTCAACAATGGATTTAGCCAACGGCTCGTTTTCCAGCAAATTCATGATTTTTTCCGCCAAATCTTTGGGGTCTTCCGGATTGCAAAACAAACCAGTCTTTCCATCTTCAATAATATCCGGAATTCCGCCAACAGGCGGCGCAATAATCGGCAATCCGGCTGCGATAGCCTCAAGAAATGAAATACCCAAACCCTCAGATCGAGAAGGACGGACAAAAATGTTGGACTCCGCCAAGTATCTGGGTATTTTTTCTTGGCCGATTGTGCCGAGAAATTTTATATTTTGAGAAATATTCAACTCTGTTGCCAAGTTTTTCAATGACGCTTCCTCTGGGCCCTCGCCCAAAATCAAGCATTTTATGTCTGGAACCTTTTCTTTAACTACCGCAATCGCTTCAATCAAAATATCTACTCCGTTTTTTATAACAAGCCGAGATGTTGTAATGATAGTTTTTTGCTTTTTTTGAAAATTTGAAATTTGAAAATTTTTTAAATCTATTCCGTTGGGAATAATCGCCGAGTGGCCTTTGTATCCGTAATCTTTGGCGGTGTCCAAAAGATAGTTGGAAATTGACGCAACCGCATCCGCCTGCGAAAGCATGAATCGAAAAGCCGTTCCTATAAGTCCCGCCCTTCCCTTGGCCAGTCTTTCGTCGCCGTATCCGTATTGGATATTCAAAACAAAAAAGCGTTTTGGAAACAAAAACTTCAAAAAAGCTGGCGCAAAAGAACCTGCCGAAATATCGAGGCCGAACAACATTCCTTCTTTTCTTAGAGCCCACAAAACTCCCAGAACCGGCAAAAAATATTTATCTAAAATGTTGCCAAAACCTAAACGCACAATAGTGCCTTCCTTAACTTTTTCGATTTTGGGCAAATTCCGTTTGAATCGGGAAGTTATTATGAAAAAGTCGAACTTTGGCGAAAGCCTTCTGGCTACCTCCCTTATTGCCACTTCCGCCCCCCCGACAAACGGAAAATAAGCAGTAGAAAAGACCAAAACCGCCTGTTTTTGCGTTTTTTCGTCCATTTATGCTTATTATAACGCTGAAACTGGCTTAAGGTGTCGTTTAAAAAAAAAGTACAAAAACCCGAGTAAAACACCTCCGCCGAGGCCGAAAATCAGCCATTTGATTTCGGACCAAAAAGAATTATTTTGAATGGAATTTATAGCGGAGGCTTCGCCTCTGACCTCCCCATACCCCTCCTTATTAAGGAGGGGAAACTCTTTTGTTTCTCCCCCTTTATAAGGGGGAGCACTTCCTCCGACTTGTTTTGTCGGAGGAATGGAGGGGGTATTTTTCTCTCCCGGAGTTGATGCTCCTTTTTGCCACAATTTTCCGTCAAAATTCAAACTTTCATTTTGGCTTAAAACTCCAGACTGGTATTTTGAAGAAAACAAAATCTTTCCGTTGGGGTATAAAATTTTAACTTCTCCTGCGCTGGGAATTTCAAAACCAAGGGCTGAAACATCCAGCGCCAAGAAAGAATTATGCGAAAGCATGGAATCTTTTGGAAAACTAAAAATTTTGGAATCGTTTATTTGAATCCCAAAACCAGAAACATCGGAAATTTTCCCCGCGCTGTTTTCTATTTCCAAAAAAGTCCCTGGCTTTATTTCAGAAATCGAAATTCCAGCCGGCGACACAGCGACTTTCGCAGAATCAGAGCTTGAAAAAGCGCCGAACGAAACATTTAAATTAACTATGTAATTTCCCGGATACTGGAATATGTGTTTTATGTTCTTTCCTTCGCCGATTGCCCCGTCCCCAAAATTCCACAAAAATCTGGCTTTGGAAATTAAGTCTTCGCTTATGCCGTCTGCATGCCCGTCAAAATATACTTCCGCTCCCGCTAGCGCAAAGCGGTCTTTACCCGCAAAAGCCTGGAACGGAGAAGATTTTGGTTCTGGAATACTACCCCCTCCACCCAACTCTTCACTACCTCCCCCCTCAATCCCTCCTCCTTCTGAAGGAGAGGGTGAATTATTCTCACTTTCAACGCCAGCTCCCAGTGTTGGAGAATTAGATACCCAAGAATTACCAACTTTCTGCAAAGAATTGCCATCGCCATTGGCTCCGAAATCCGACGAGTAAACCACCGTGTCGCTATCTCCCAAGCCGGCATCGCGCAAAATAACGGTTTCGCCGGAATTGGAAAGAGAAAAGGAACTATCAAAGATAGTCCCAGAAAAATCCGGCCAATCCAGCAAAAATTTATCGATATTGTCTGCGATAATCGCAAATCCGTTTTGCGGAAGCAAAATATTCCCTTTCGCCAAAACAAGCCCGTGGTTTACTCCGCTTTCAAAAAGTTTCCAACCCGTGAGGTCTGCATCTGCGCCGATATTTTGAATTTCCACCCATTCTCTCCCCGTGTCCGACCCTTCAACGTCGTACATAATTTCCGAAATAACAATACTGGCATAAGCTGGAAAAGCAAACACAAATGCAATTAAAATCAAAAACAGAAATTTCATTATTTAAAAATAGCGCAATTGCCTCGAAACTTGAAGTTGACAAAGCTTAGAGTTGTTGCTAACCTAGAGAAGGATTTGAAAGCGAGGCAGTGATGAAAAAACTGATCGATAATTTTTTTATTGGATCAAATGGCCCAAGCATGGTAGCCGTAGCCACATGGATATTGGTAGAGTGCGGTATTGGATTAAGGTGGCTTTTGCAGGGCATTTTTATTTACGTCGTAATCACAACTCAGCCTCCAGCAGATTTACAACATGTACAAACATCGCTTATTGTTTTGTTCTCCGTCATGTTCATAGCCGATGTGCTTGTAGTCATTGCGCAAATAAATTACGGATTGAATAAATTTACTCACTATATTGGGAGCGCTGTGGATTTGGGATGGATTATCACAAGCAGTGTTGTGTTGTATATCGGGCTCATGCGTGTCGGGAGAGTAAACTTTGAAAACGCAACAGCATTTTGGGTAGTAATGAGTATGGTTATTTGGACCTTGGGAGCAAGCATTCTAAATCTCTGCTATCATATGCCAATGTGTTTTGAAAAAATAAGAACAAGAGTAGTGAATCTCCAAGCCACCGCATAGGCGGTTTTTGTTTTTTAAAAATTTGTTTACTAACTTTCTTTAGACGACCGTTCGAAGAAAGTTAGTAAATTAAATTTAGATAAATTTTATTTTTATTTGCTAAACCCGGCGCCGTAAAGAAATTTTGTTAATTTTTCGGACGCAAAATGAGGCAAGGATTTCAAAAGCAATCTAGAAGCCGTGATTGCGCTGAACATACTGACCAAAACTCCAATTCCAAGGGTCAAAGCAAACCCCTTAACCAAGCTTGTGCCAAACCAATAAAGAATAAGCGCCGTAATCAAGCTCGAAACATTTGAATCGCGAATCGATGTCCACGCCCTGCGGAAACCCTCAAACAAAGCGACGTCCAAATCTTTGCCTTCTCTTAGCTCCTCCTTCATTCTTTCAAATATCAAAATATTGGCGTCTATTGCCATACCTATCGATAGTATAAAACCAGCGATTCCGGCGGAAGAAAGAGTTACAGGAATAGTTTTAAACAAAAACAAAGTAATTGCCGCGTAAACTCCTAGAGCCAGCACAGAAACAATTCCCGGCAATCTGTACCAAAAGAGCATAAAAATCGCAACCGCCAATGTTCCCCAGATTCCCGCCGTCAAACTTCGCGCCAAAGAATCCTGGCCCAGCGATGCCCCAACGCTCTGTTGGGAAATTAGAGAAATCGGCACAGGCAAAGCCCCGGCGTTGAAACGCCCCACAAGTTCTTTTGCTTCCGCCAAAGTGAATTGGCCTGTTATTTGCGCGCTTCCGCCAGAAATTTTCTGCTGTACTATAGGAGCGCTGATCACTGAACCATCCAAAAACACCGCAAGAGGAAAACCAATATTTTTCTCGGTAATTTTTTCAAAAATATCCGCCCCCTCCGGAGTAAATTCCAATAACACCTGCGCCTCGCCTATTTGACCAAACACGACATTGGCGCGCTTCACGTATTTTCCAGTAAGATTGGTTGCCGCAAAATCTTCGTAAGAAACATTTTCGCTCTGAGTTGCTGCGTTTTTGATGGAATTGGGCAATTCTTTAAACTCCAAAAAAGGAGTTTCGCCAATGAGCTTTATGGCTTCCTTTATGTCAAAAACTCCCGCAAGTTCAACCACCAAGCGGTGGGAGCTGCCGGATTTTTCGGTTTGGACAACCGGCTCGGATACTCCGTATAAATTTACTCTCCGCTCAATGACATCGCGCAAAGAGTCCATCGCCTCCTTTTCTCCCCCCGCAACGGAAGAAGTATTGGCCTCGTAAACAAGATGCGTTCCTCCCCGCAAATCAAGCCCCAAGCGAAAAGGGGTTGCTCCAAACAAGTCAAAATAACCCGCCAAAATCCCGATTATTAAAATGGCCAGAGCCATAATGCGAACTTTCATCGAGTTCACTCTACCAAAACTCTCAAAAAAATCAAAACTCCTCTGCGACCGTGGTCGAAGAGGAGTTATAATTTAATCCGCGATTTTCAATTTTCTGGCTCTCAAAAATGAATCAACGGCTTCATGGGCCCTGCGGACGATATTGATAAAATCTTCATTGGAAGACATAGCAAGCTCATCAAAATAAATATTAAAAACTGAATGGAACTCCTCAAAGCCTTGGCCGTCAGCCACAACAACAATAACCTTTATCATCCGTTTTCCTTCAAAAAAACCGTATATCTGGTTTATCCGCACAAAATCC
>JBBTXM010000002.1:0-9521 GCA_038062255.1 Patescibacteria group bacterium | reverse complement strand
TTTATAAGCGTTCCCGCCGGCAGTTTTTGAGCTTCGGATTTTGTGAAGGCGCCGGCTTCTTTGGTGCCAAGCTCCTCCAAACTCTGTTTTTCTCCGTCAAAACCGAGTTTGTTCCCGCTTGGCGCGGTTTCACTTTCCGGAAACAGTTTTCCCAAGAATGTCGGCTCGCCGTTTTCGGACGTCTTTCTGCCGAAAGCAAAAGCCAAAACAATTATTAAAACAAAAATTATCGCTCCGGCAATTATTAAATTTTTTATATTTTTGGGCATATTTACATTGGGGGGATGGTGGCGAGCCACTCGGGTTTATTGTTAATCATGACGCACTCGGGCTTGGAAGCCGGGCATTTTTTTTCGTCGCAATTCTGCGCGGTTTCCGCCGGCGGGGCGATTCTTATTTCAAGCGGTTCGAATTTTAAATTTACCAAATCTGGATTTATTGTGTTGAGTATCAAGTATGCCGACAGCGCCAAAACCAATCCCAATATTGCCTGCCAAATCATATCGTTGGCGTCGCCGATTGCCGAAGGGTTGCCTCCGGAAACCGCACGCATTATTCCTCCGCGAACAATTTGGATTAGCGACAAAAGCCCAGCAAGTCCCAAAAGAAACGGGATAAAAATAGAAGTCCAAGTTGGAAAGTCCGGCACAGACTGAATTCCCGGAAGAGGCTGTATTAAATTGTATTTAACACTTGTGTCTTGCGCGAAAGCAGGAGTAAACATGAACAAAAATATTATCAGAACTACCAGGCCTCCGCAAAAACTTTGTTTTGATTTTTTATTTTTCATTTTTAATTTCTAATTTTTATGTTTATTCTTCCTTCTTTGTTTTGAAAAACGTTTTTTTCATCCCCTATTTTAAACAAAATATTGCTTTCCGATTCTTCATTCGGCGCGGAGGAAAGTTCTAAAACAAATAAATTATCGGCCCTAGAGGGTTCAATTTTGGTTCCATTTGCGAGCCACGAAACCACCCCACGTACTATTGAATTGAAGTCAAAAAAGAACGGTTCTGCCGCGAGCGCGAACTCTGCTCCAGGGGGCGATGTAAATTCAGAAAGAGCTTTTGCGCCTTTTCCTAAAAGAGAATTTGTTTTATAAAAAACTATTTGCGGAGAATGTATCTCTACTTTTTCTTTTTTTTGCGCGACAAGCTGTTCTCCAGAAAAAACATTGAGTGATACTGTAACATCCCCTTGGGGTATTTTTGGAATGGAAATCGTTAATTTATTTTTTCCTCTTCCTGATTGTTCCTGTACCGGAGAGCCTTCAATGGACCATTCGTACGTCAATCCTGTTGAACTGATCCGCCTGCCGTTTGAAAAAATGTGCGGTATGGCGTATATTTCCGCAACGCTTCCGGGGGTGGCAAGCGCGGCGCCCCTGTATCCAAACGGCGTGTAAGTAAAAGAGTTAATTATAAAATCAATGTCGTTGACGCTGATATCCGCCGATGCCGAATTCTCCGCCGATACCGCGCTGATTCGTGTCCGTGTTCCCAATTTTTCGCCCGGAAAAATTTTTTTTGTGATTCCAACCCCCTCGTCTATTTTTTTTCCGTCTTTGAACCATTCAAAGTATGCCCGCGAAGCGTCAAACTGGAAAGTTTTTGCTTCAACGGAAAAACCTTGGTTTGGCGCCGGCGATGACGGCGAAACCACCAAAAATAAGTCGTTTTCTTCCTGGGCAAAAACCGTTGCGGCGGGCGCCAAGATTAAAATCATAATTATTATTTTATTGGCTAAATTCATTTTTTGCTTTTTTGATTGCCAGTAACTGCGCCGGGTCGGAAGTAATAATTTGGTCTTCCGTGTAGGAGGCTAAAATTTTTATTGCCACGTGCTTTAGTCCCGCGAAAAACATTCCTTCTCCAACGTCGGATTCCAAAAGAAGAAATTTTTCTTCGTCCGTAAGCTTGAAAACTTCTTTTAATTGGTCGATTGCGGACGGCGATTGTTTTAAAAGAATCTGAATAGATGAGTTGTTTATTATAGTGGGCCCGTAAGGAGAGTTTATGAAATCTCCCACGTCTTGGGTGATTGTACAGAGACCCAAGTAGTATTTTCTGGCGCGTTTGGCTATGCCCGAAAGGAACGACGCCCCCTGTTCATTTTTCATTATCCACCACGCTTCATCTACCACCAACAGCCTCTTTTTCATTTTAAAACGAATCGCGCTCCAAATATAGTTGACTATCAAGTACATTGCCACCGGACGAAGTTCGTCTTCCATATCGCGCACCGAAAATACGGCGAATTTATTATTGATATCTACATTTGTCGGTTGGTTTATAAAACCGGCCCAAGTGCCTTCTGTAAATTTTTTCAGCCGTTGCGCTAAAGATTCTCCGCCCTCTGTGTTGGAAATTATGAGTTCGAGGTCCGAAAGTATGGGCGCTGTAATTTTTGAAAAATCGGAGTTTGGAGTAATATCGCGAGAAGCGTAGGTTTCGGAAATGGCCCGGTCTATAATCGAATCTTCTTCCGGAGTCAGCCCGCCAAGCATGATTCTAAAAAGTCCTACCAAGTTTATGATGTGCGAACGCAAAACGTCCGCCGGAGATTCGTCTTCCCGAGGCATAGGCAAATCAAACGGATTTATGTGGTGTTTGGACGAAAGAGAAATATTGAAATACCTTCCCCCAACCGCTTCCGCCAAATATTCGTACTCTTTTTCCGGGTCTATTACTATTATATCGGTATCGAACATCAGCGAGCGGAGAATTTCTAGCTTGGTGGCGTAAGATTTTCCGGCGCCGGCTTTTGCGAAAATTACCGAGTTGTAATTTTCCATGCTGAATCTGTCGAAAAGTATCAGGGAGTTGTTGTGCGAATTTATTCCATAGAGTACTCCCTTGTTTGAAGTAAGGTCGAAAGATACGAAGGGAAACACGGAAGATGCGGGGGAAGAATTTAAATAATTATTTATTTTGAGTACATCCGTGGCTGTTGGAAATACGGAATCAAGCCCTTCTTTTTGCTGGAAAAGGGCGGATTTTGCATACACAAGCCGCGACTCAAGCATTGATTTTATTTCCGACTCAATTTTATTGAGTTCATCCACAGTGTTTCCGTAAATCGTAATGTAAACTCCGAAACTGAAAAGTTTTTCCTGCGCTTGCTGGAGCTTGTCTCGGAGCGATTCGAGGTCTTGGTAGGCGGTGTCTAAAATCGGATCTCGCACCAAGCCCTTTTCCTGCCTTATGCTGATTTGCGATTGCACTTCCGCCACTTTTCTTTGAAGTCTGCGCAAAATAAGGGCTGTATCCACCGGATGAATGAAAATCGAAATATCGAAAACTTTGTCCAAATTGATAATTGGCGCG
The DNA here is from genome assembly GCA_038062255.1 of Patescibacteria group bacterium. Lineage (GTDB taxonomy): Bacteria > Patescibacteriota > Minisyncoccia > UBA11713 > 2-01-FULL-45-33 > JBBTXM01. Next base: position 6,195 of record JBBTXM010000002.1, on the reverse strand, counting down.
AACCAGTTGGACGAAAGGTAGCGGGGCAATGAAAATACAAACAATGTGCGCGCGTATTTTTCGCCCAAGCGCACGAAGTTAGAATTTATTTCAAGGGCCGAAGGCGCTATAACGTCTCGTAGCTGCAAAACTCCGGCGCGGTAAACTTCCTCCGGGAATACTGGGAGAATATCCGGTTCTTTTTCATCATTTTGTTTTTTATTAAACAATGCCATTTTTTTTAAGATATTGCGGGTGGTTTGCCTTTTTCTAATTCTCCGGGGTTGTATAATCCATAGAATAATTCTATCAGCTCCTCCGTGTTTAGCGGTACGGCCCGCACTCCCGCGCGCACCAAGCCCTGTATTACGGTTTCCATCCTCTGCCAAAGCTGGTTTTTGTATTCTTCAAATTTTTGCGGAGAGACGCTGGATTTCCCCCCACCTTCTTTTTTCCCCCACAGAGTTTCTAATAAAGATTTAAAAATTCCCTTGCCGGTTTCCCCGGTTTCGATAAACGGCGGAGAAAATGGAACCGCGATGTAAAAGTTTTTGGTTACTATGTTAGAGGCCCGGACAAAAGTTCGCACAAATTCTATATATTCGGAAACCTGTATCTTTAAAAGTTCGTTTACTTGCTTTTTTTGCGCGTTTTCCAAGGTATCTATGTAGGGCTCGATATTTATTTTGCGAGATTGTACGAAAAATTGCACACTGAAGTCCAGGGAGTTTAGAAAGTTTTGGTACTGCATTACCACAGCCATTTGTTCGTCGGCCGATTTCAGCGCGAAGTTGAGCGATGACGCCATAAGAACAACTCGAAAAGAGCCGTCTTTTAAAATCAAAACGCCGTCGCGTATTTCGTCTATATTTACTATTTGCTGTGAAGGAGATGTTGTGGGCATAAATTTGTTTTTTTATTTTCTAATCTTTTGCTGTACATCCAGCGACCAAGCCAAATCCTGTAATTTATTTTCCGTAAGCCGCGGCGCTGCCCCCGCCGGGAAAACATCCGATGTTTTTTTGCGTTCAACATCGGATGTTGAGGGGGCAGGGGATTGCTTCCATATATATAGTTTTTGCGCCGATGTATGCCCAATAAAGTTGGAAAGAACTTTTGGAAACGGAATGCCGTTTATTTTAAAAAACGCCAAAGATAAAGCAAAGGCGCCTACCGGAATTCCCAGAAGTATTACTACCCAGAGCTGAAAAAAAACGTAAGTTAAAAAAATCAAACCTGCCCCGCCCGCAATATAAAAAAACTGCTTGGTAGTTAAGGGTCCAAAAATTTTGTCTTCTACTTCTATAAATTGAGGGGTTTGATATTGCATTATTCTCTCGGTTCCTTATAAGGGTCGGTATTTTTGCCGTTTGACGGTTGCGGCATTTTTTTAGTGAATAAGTCGGGCACTGTTTGGGGCTTGGCTGTTTCCTCGATTTTTCCGCTTAATATTGGAGATGTGGGCGGGATTTTTTCATTTTCGGCCGGGAAAACATCCGATGTTTTTTTGCTTTCAACATCGGATGTTGAAAAGGCCGAATCAGGCATTATTATTTTTAAGGGTATTTTAGGTTCTTTCTTTTCTTCTTTCGCTATTTCGTGCTCTTTGAGGATTTTTTCAACTTTTTGTTCAACCGGCAGGGTTGTCGGAGGGGCCGGTGATTTTTGGGGTAGCGGTGGCAGTTCTTTTGGTGAAGGTTTAACCGGTTCCGCCGTAGGCGAAATTCCGTGAATCTTCTTCAACGACTCCCTAATCGGCGCGAAGACTTTTTGATTTATATCTTCGGCTACCGCCTTAGCCTTTTCTGGTTCCACACCAAGCCTTTGCGAAAGATTTTTTATGTATTCAGACGGCTTTGTCATGCCAAGCATCACGAGCCCAGTTTCGTCTGCCAACTCTCCCATTTTATCCACCGCAAGGCCATGCTTTTTGCCAATTTCAAATATGGCCTCTGAATTTTGCGGAGAAAATAAAGCCTTTTGTAAATCCTCGGGAAGGTTTAAGTATCTATCCAATATTTCCTGTCTTTTTTTGTTATCGTTAGCCATGTTTTGATTTTATCACGTTTAAAGTTGTGGTCCGAACAGTGCCTCGTACACTTCTTTAGCCACCGGACTCTGTTTTTCTTTTTGTGTGCGTATTAGATCCGCAAAAATAATTCCTAACTCTCGATTTTTAAATTCTTTTTCAAATTTTTCAGCTACCGCCTGCGCATGGGTTTCCGGGTCATTCGTCGGCATGTTCTGGGTAAGTTCGTTTACTAAAAACCCAATTCCGTTAGGGTACTCCCTTATTAAAGAGACTATTTTTGGAGCATCGCTGCCTCGGAGGAATGCTCGTTGATATGCGGGGTCGCGTATAATTCCTGGGTGCAAATATATTTGATTTGCGAAATCGCCTCTTTCTGTATGTTTTATGTCTTCCGTAAGCGCCGTCTCGAATTCTTCTTTTTGGGTCGGCAATATTTTTTCAAAATATTGGATTTTTTGGATAGGGTCGAAATAACGAGTTATTTCTATTTGTTGTTCTTTGGTTAGAGATTTTATTATTTTCACAGCTTTTTCTGTTTCCTCAGCATTATTATTGTTAACTAAGAGTTTAAAGTTTATTGCGGAATCGAATGCGTCTTGTTGAGTTTCAATTTTTGAAAAAACTGTTGGCGCAACTGGTGTTATCGGAGTTCCTCCGCCTCCGGCGCTAGGCTCGCCTCCGGTCGGGCCGGCCCCTCCTCCGCCGGTTGGGGTTCCCCCTGTTGGCCCCCCTGGGCCTCCGCGGGGTTTGGCTTTTTCTCGGTTGTATTCATTCTGGTTTCGTGTAGACATTCTTGTTGAAAGTTCATCCGCTATTGCTACAAGTTCGCTGTCGTCTGAAAGTTCTCTTGCAACACTGCCAAGCTGTTGCGGAGTGGCGCCAGAGAGAATCATCTTCTTGATTGCTAAGTCTCTGTTTGGATCACTTGTGCTAATCGCTTTAATATAGGCAACAACTGCGGCAAGCGATGTGTCCTTACCGCCAATAGAAGATTTGTAGAATTTATCTTGATCTGCAGGATCTTGTTCGAGCATCCAGCCAGCGAGTCTTTTGAGTTTGTCCGAATCTGTTTTTGCCGCCTCAACCAGCGCCAACTTTTGGGAGTCATTCGTTGCAAACTTAAAGCGCCGTTTTTGCTCTTTCAATGCTGTTTCTAATTCTTCGCCAACCAGTTCGTTGCCGTTCGCATCTTTTGTAATTTTATTAAAGAATTCAGCAAGCTCGTTTCTCTTTTGGGCTTCAGTGTGTTCAACTTTTTCACGAGCCAGTTTGTTGGCATAGCGCTGATTTGCTGAAAACCCAACGCCTTCTTCCAAAAATGTATTCGCATTTTTGAATGCCGTGCGCCCAATATCGCTGTTTCCTTTTTCCGCTTCCTCCCTAACATGTTCTAAAAATTGCGCGCGCTTGTCGGCATCTTCAATGCCCAGGAGAAATTGTTTTTGTTCGTCGGTAGACAGATTTCCAAATTGTTGCCATTGTTGGATAAGGTTTTTTTCGAATTTGAATTTTTCCACCTGTGACTTTATCTGTTCTTCGCCAGTAAACACGAATGAACCCAAAATGCTGCGCGCGATTTGTTTTTCCGAATCGCTTGGAAGTTGTGCAATCAATGACTCCCTTTCCTCCCCCTTCATCTTGCGGAGCATTGCTTCTTTGGCAGAGCGGTCAAGCTTGGCAAAATATGCCGCGCGTTCTGCGGGGGCCAACTGCATTCCGAGTTCTGCTTTGGCGGCGGCTTGTTCCGGCGCCTTGCCTCGTTTAGAAAGCCAATCTGCAAATTCTTTTGTTTTAATTCCAGCCAATGGCGAGATTCTTCCGATTGCCTGAGGTAATCCTGCGGCAGCCATTGACGCTCCAATTGGGGCGACAAGAGTTCTTGCGGCAAGTCCTCCCGCAAAACCAGTGATAGCTCCTTTTAGCCATTTGCCCCAGCCCATAACCATAGTTGCCCCAATTGCGCCCATTTTTTTGGAGATCCACAAGCTTGCGTACAACAAAATGGCTGAAAATATAAAAAACAACAGCCTTGCGTTGGAAGGATTGGTTAATTCGTATGTTTCCCCGCCAACAAGAAATGCGTCTTGCATTGTATTCATCAAATGTAATGATGCCCACAAAAAGAATAATGCGAACGGAGCAAAAAAGGCTTGTTTAAAAAGGTAATCCCACCAGTCGGAGGAAAATTTTTGGGTTGCCGGCAGAATTGCCGCTGTAAAACCAAGCGGAGAAAGGATTACCAAAAAGATCAGAGAAACAATTCGAATAAGAAAAAGCAAAGCCATAGACAATATTACAAAAAGAGCAAAAATCAAAAATACGTCATCCATTATCAGATCTACCAAATGCGTTCCAGAAACTGCCCCTATTGTTGTTGTGGTAATGGCGCCGGCTGCTATTTGAATTCCGCTTGTAAGAAGCGCGGCTCCAAGCCATTTTCCTGCGATTGCTAGTACGGCAGGAATTGCGGCGTGAGCTTCCGGAACAAGATTAACGCTGGGATTATTGCTTGGAGGCGGCGAGGTTGGCGGTTTCTCTATAGCCTGATTTATGGCTTGAGAAAATCCTCGCAATTGAAATGCGTTTTCAACGTTGGCGGAAAAATCGCATACGGTTGATCCGGTTTGTTGTTTAATCTCCGGACATATCGCTTTTAGAAATTGGAAAGAAATAACATTTGAAATGTCTATGATAAATCCGGTTATCGGCAGGCTGAAGTTTATTACAAGCGCCACCATTATTAGCGTGGGCAATAATTTTTTTGCCTGATACGATTGCGCCCGCAGAATTGTGCCTATCGCGATAAAAAGCAAAATCAAAATAAACCAAATGTTTGCGAAGTCTCGAATTAATCGCCAGGCATCCAGCACGGCGGGAACTTGGAACCAGTTTGGGTCGAGAGCCGTATTTACAGCTGTGTTAAGAAGAGAGTAGCCAAGGCTTATAAACTTCCACAAAGCAAGATTTAAAACGTAAAGAATTCCAAAAAGTATAACACCCCACGTAGCTCCATTTAGCGCGGATTTGCCGGCGGTTTGTATGGCCGATGCCCCAGTGGTAACTGCTCCAGCCGCAGCGGAAACAGCTGGTCCCGCGATATTTATAACTGTTGAGCCTGGGTTTTGGGCCTCCGCAAAATTTGTAGAAATTACAAAATATGCCAAAAGCGAAATTGCTACTACTGAAAAAATTATTATTTTGTTTTTTAAAATTTTATTCATTTGGCGTTGCTAAACAAGCGTCTAATTCCTGTTGGATTTGCGTTATTTCCCCTGCGATTTGATTATTTTCCGCCACAGCGGAGTCGTAGAGAGAAATTATAAAATCTATGGCGGCTTTGAGATCTGTATACGACTCATACACGGAATCCGTGCTTGTTGCGATTGCGAGCCCTTGCTCCCCTTTTTCCAGTTGTGTTTTCATTATGTTGATATTTATTGCATCTTTTTCCAATTGCGCGATATTGTCTTTTGATGTTTTTATTCTAGGGTCGTTGTCCGGATCTGTACTTCGGCACGAATTTACGCTTTCAAATACGCTTATCAGTTGACGAACTTTTGTTATAGAATCTTGTTTTATGCTCGCGGTTTGTCCTGCAAGCGCTATTGCTTGCGGAAGTTCCAAGGTGTTTGAAACTTGCTGCTTGGCTGCCGGAAGCTCATTTTGGGTTTCGGTATTAAACTGGTTTATTGGCGCGGAAGAAGAAACTCCCTGTCGTTTTCCGTTGAGGGCCTTTCCTCTCATGTTGCTCATAAGCCTTTGGAACGCGGCTCCTATTATTTCATCAATTTCATCCGCAAGTTCTCGCTGGCGTATATCAGAACGAAAAACTTGCTCGAGCTGGTCTTGCACCAATGATCCGGGAGTTATTGTTTTGTATTTTATGCACGGCATTGGTCCCACAAAATCCGGGGTTGGCGGTTTTGCCGTTTCAACACATTCTTCCTGTCCCAAAAATCCACCTCCGGCTATGGCTTCGGATTGTTTTGCTTCAAGCGCCGTTGATTCTCTAATAAGTTTTTCCTCAAGAGACATATAATAGGCTCCATAAAAATTATTTTGCGGAACCATTGTTATTTGGAACCATCTTGCCCAGCCCCCCCGCTTAAAATCGCGGTAAAATCTTTCCACATTGTTTGCCACATCTTCAATGGTGCAACGCGCGCGCTGATAATACGGAGCTC
>JBBTXM010000001.1:1021-20356 GCA_038062255.1 Patescibacteria group bacterium | reverse complement strand
TGTGTGCCTCATATGTTTTTATGATGAGGCGTTGCACTTCAAAATGGAATTTGCGTGGCCTAAATTCCGAATTTGAAAGGAGAAAGAATGGAGCAGATCAAAGAATTTTCGGCAAACAATAAGTCTTTTCCGCCAACCAAAGATGGACTGTGGCTTGCGGTCCAAGAACAATACATGCAAGGCTACAACCACGAGGATCCGACGGCCGTCATCAAAGTAAAATACGACGGTGAGTTTGAGAAGGATGTTAGAATCTCTTGGGGTTGGGCGGAAGACATGAGTGAAGACATTGAAAAAGCTGTCCAACAAGTACTTGGACAAATCGGGACTAAAGAAAGCGACGCAGCGGATGCCGCACTTTGTGATGGCATCTACTAAAAAACCGCCCCGCGCTGAATGGCGCGGGGTCGAATTTTATCCAAACGTAAAAGAAAACGCTCGCAACCCGGGCGTTTTTATAAATCTTCTGGAGTTAGCCCCGTGTGTTTTGCAATACGCGCAAGCATACGAGGGCCAATTTCTTCACGATCATGAAAAGCAAATGTGATATTCGGCAAGCGTCCTCAATGCGATAACATATACTCTGCGAAGCGCAGACTGTCTTGTTTGGCCGTACGCCAAAACCCCGGGAAGTTTAGGTACTTCCGCAATCCAGCGTCCGTCTTCTTCTTTTTCAAACTCAACAGTAAAAATAGGTTTTGCGGTATTTTTTTTATGTTCCATATATTTATGGTATCAAATTAAAACAACTTGGTCAAAGACCGAATTTCTCAAACCATTGACATTTTCCATGGGTTTGATATAGTTAAAAGCGGAATTTGGACCCCCAAAAAACCCGCCTTCGTCTAAACTTCGGCAAGGCAAGAAGGAGCAAAGAAATGCAGGAAACGATAGAATCACAAGAATCGCAGCCCAAAAGAAAACTTGTCTTAGGGAAAAACTGGTTTCACGCGACAAGACGCAGTCCTGGAATCAGAAAAAATTCATCTATACCAGGAACTGGAAATGAAAGAGAAGAGAAATACATAGCATACTTGTACGACGTAAACGCTGGTGGATCTTGTTGTGTGGGAACCTATCTCAACGCTGTGTGTAAATTTAAACCTGACACCTTAAATGGACGGCTGACCGCAGTCGACAGCGCCATACGACACATTCTTCCAGAAGAGGCGCAATGGTTGACAGACGACGAACTTAGAATGAAACACAGCGACGATGCCGGCGTGCTCTATGAAGCAAATGATGGTCGTTCAAGACGATTTTCGGAAGACCTCACTCCGGAAGAATTTGCACAACAGCAACGCAAAATAATCCGCGAAACATTCGCGAAACACAACGTTGAAGTAATTTTTGAAGACGAACAAACTTCCTAACCAAAAGTAAACGAAAACGCTCGCAACCCGGGCGTTTATTTTATTCCCAAAAGTTCCGCGAGTCTTCTGCGGTCGAAGCCAACAATCAAACTGCCGTCAACATCTATCACCGGGACGCCCATCTGGCCGGATTTGTGGATCATATCTTCTCTAGCCTTCAAATCCGTAAGAACATTCTTTTCCTCGTAATTTATATTATTTTGCTTAAAAAATTCCTTTGCCATCTTGCAATAAGCGCAAGTTGGAGTGGTGTAAATAGTAACCTTATGCATATTTATATTTTATATCACAACTTCAATTTGATTTAAACTTGTTATTTGACGCAAGAACCGCTTTAAAAAAATGCGGGTCGCGCCCCAAGCTTTCCATATGGCGGACAATTCCAGCGACATCTTTTGGAAGGCACTTGCCTCCAAACCCCCGTTTTTCCGGATAAATAATGGAAACTGCCGGGCTCACCCGGCCATCCAAAAGCAAAAGCTCTCGAACAGCATCGTAGTCACTCCCATGAACTTGGGCTATGTCATAAAGCTGGTCAAAAAACATTTTTTGAGTCGCAAGATAAGAATTCTCAGCGTATTTTACAATTTCCGCCGTAGTACTGTCTGTCTGGACATATTTTGGGGCCCATCCGGCAACTTTTTGCCAAATTCTCACCCATTCGCCGGCAGTTTTGCGTTCTCCGCCAAAAATATGAAACTCGTGAAGCTTCATATCGGTAGGATGCGGGTATCCCCTCCAATGAGGAACTGCGTAGGTACCTTCCCCAATGAATTCTGGGCTGAAGGTTAAATTTTTTCCCGTCTCTTTCGCCAACCGAGCAACGGTTCCCGGCACAACGGTTGATTTTATCAAATAATGCTCGTGTTTTGATTTTTTAATAACGTTTTCGACAATACCGGTGTCGCACGAACCGTCCTCCCGCATTTCTGTTGGCACGCACAAAATAGCGTGTTTTACAGGTTTCAAATCCTCAAATTTTTCAAAAAATAAATGGGGCGGTTTAAGGCTAAAACCGCCCAATCCCACAGGGTCATGGATTGAAATTGCAAAATGGTCCTTTAAAAAGTTAAATATAGCTCTGCCAACATAGCCAAAGCCATAAAGGGCAATATTTTCCTTCATACACCTTTAAAACAATCTTATGCTATTATCGTTTCATTGCAATGAAAAAAACAAAAAAATATTATTTTATTGGTATTGGAGGAATTGCGATGGGCACGCTGGCTGGCATGTTAAAAACAAAAGGCCACATTGTTGCTGGCTCCGACCAAGGAGTCTACCCCCCAATGTCCGATATGTTAAAAGAACAAAAAATAAAAATTTTTTCTCCGTATAACGAGTTTCATGTGAAAACTTTTAAGCCAGACATTGTGGTTGTTGGAAACACAATCAAACGCGGAAATCCAGAACTTGAATATGTAATTTCTAAAGGACAAATCTATCGGTCACTACCTGACGTTCTTAGAGAGGAAATTATAGAATCAAAAAAATTGTTGCCAATAGTTGTGACGGGCACTCACGGCAAAACAACAACAACGGCGTTGATTGCTTGGATACTCGAATGCGCAGGGCTAGATCCAACAATTTTTTGCGGAGGTTTCACAAGAAACTTTAATTCTAGTTTTAAATTAGGAAATGGCAAATACGTTATTATAGAAGGCGATGAGTATACGACATCGTTTTTTGATAAAAATCCTAAATTTTTTCATTATCGCCCCTATATAGGAATAATTAACAACATCGAACACGACCATTTGGATGTTTACTCTTCGATAAACGATACCAAAAATGTTTTCTCTAAATTTATAAACTTGATCCCCAAAAATGGAAAATTAATAATAAACGCTGATGACAAAAACATAAACGATATAGTTAAAAATGTTTCATATGAAACATTCGGCTTAAATTCTGGAAACTTAATTGCAAAAAATATAACTTTTGGGCAAACTGGTACAACCTTTAATATGTTTAACGTGAAACACGATCTTGGCAAGTTTCATATGAAACTTGCTGGAAGCTTTAATGTCTATAACTGTCTTGCCGCCATATCTACTTCTTTAGCCTTAAATATCCCCGTTTCACGAATAAAAAATGCGATAGCGACATTTGATGGCGTTGTCAGGAGAGCCGAGTTTCTCGGAGAAAAAAACGGAAAAACAGTGATAAACGACTATGCTCACCATCCAACTGCTGTCCGTGAAACAATTAAAGCTATTAGAGCTAAGTTTCACGGAAATAGAATAATTGCCTTATTTGAACCCGGCTCTAGTTCTTCTAGAATGAAAATCTTTGAAAAGCCCTATGTTGAAGCCCTAGCAAATGCCGATATAGCTTATATTTACAAGCCATTCCTGCCGTTTAATCTGAAACAGACAAGTAGATCTTCCGGCTTGTTCTCTCAAAACAGAGTTTCACGTGAAATAATAAGGCTAGGAAAGAAATCTCGTTCATGCGACAGCATCGACAAGCTCTTGTTTCACCTGAAACAAGAAACTCGTCCAAATGATGTCCTGATAATTATGTCGTGCCGAGGTTTTGGTGGATTAAAAGACAAAATATGGACAGCGCTGTAACTGGGAATACCGGAGAAAAACTGGCGGTGAGATTTCTAAAAGATAGAGGATTCAATATTATAGAAACAAACTACCGCAAAAAATGGGGCGAAATCGATATAATTGCCGAAAAAAATGATATTTTACACTTTGTGGAAGTTAAAGCTAGTGTTTCTCCCGCCTTCGCCAAGGCTTCGTCGGGCAAGCATGAAGTAAATGACTTTTACAGACCGGAAGAAAATATCAGGCTTTGGAAAAAACAACGAATGTCGCGAGCCATAAGAACATATCTATTGGACAGAAAAGTTCCTGAGGAAAAAGAGTTTTTGATAGATGTAATAGCAATGAATCTTGATTTTTCAAACAAAATTGCTAAAATAAGATGGGTTCAAAATGTGATCTTTGAATAGGAGAAAAATGAAAGAATTAGACGACGATCAAATAATGGCAGCCCAATGGCTTAGACTCGTAAGTAAATTTGTTTATGAATCTAATATGATCGAAGACATAACCACATCATTTCAAGAAATTCAAAAAGAAGTTTGCAAAATGTACTTTGGAACAAGTGGCCACGTGGGAGCAATATTTAACACGACTATATCTGCTTGGAACAGATTTTTAGTTACAGAACAAATGCTTTGTGAATGGCACAAACTAATTATAGACGAACAAAATGAAAGATTTAGAAATCAAATCGGTAAAATAGCAAAAAATCAAATCGGGCAATATAGGGTTTATAGTGTTAGAGTCGGATACAAAATATGCCCTGGCCCCTTTCTTATACCCTCAAAAATGAAGGATTTAATACAAAAAATAAATGAATTTCAAGAAACAACAAAACAGAAACCGGAAGCGCAAACAGACAAAATTGAATTGCTAAAACAAATCTCGGATTTTCATTTTGAATTCGAAGAAATTCATCCGTTTATTGACGGAAATGGCCGTACAGGAAGATTGCTTGTTTGGTTTTTGTGTAACTATTTTTCTATATTTCCTCCGCCTATTTTTACTCACAAAGATAAACATAAAACTTACTATCCGGCTTTTGAGTCAAAAGAAAAAATGAGGAAATATTTTATGCAAAAAAGCTCCGCTTAGCGGAGCTTTTAAATTTAAATTTTTAAAAATTTATAACGCTTTAAATCCTTCAGAATTTTCTATCCTTTTTTTGGCATTTGGATCGTATTTCATCTCAATTTCCTGGTATTTATCTACTCCAACGATTTTTTTGATACTTTCCGCTGGGGTGCCTTCGACTTCGCTTTGAAGCTCTTTTAGCGCCTCTATTGGGTCATTAAGAAAGTTGCGCGCCGTTTTATAAACAGCGTGCGCCGCGGTGGTAAGCGACGGATAGGTGGAAAAAAGCAATTTATAGCCCATGTCTTTTAATTCTTGCGTTGTAACCGGATTTTCAAATTTATTCCATTCAAACGATGGAGAAATATTAAAAGCAAGCTCGAAAATCGGCATATGGGCTTTCATTCCTTCCGCAAAAGCTTTGGCGCTTTTTCTATCTGGTGTAGGAAATTCACACCACACAATGTCAGCTCCGGCTCTCGAATAGGCGAGTCCTCGTTTTACAGCTTCGTCAATATCTCCGCCAGTATCTGGATTTTTTTTACCCCCCGCGGCAGAGAAAGCATCAGTTCTGGCTATAATCAAACACGAGACATCGAGTTCGCGCCGCATATCCATAGCTGCCCGCAACTTCCCTAAAAATTCTTCTTCTGGAACTATTTCTTTCCCGGCAATATGCCCGCATCTTTTGGGATTCCGTTGGTCCTCCATGTGAAATGCCGCAATTGAAGTTTTTGTAAGAAGGTCGCGAACTATCCGCCGGACATTATGGACTCCGCCGTAGCCATCGTCTATATCAACCATAAAGATTCCGTCGGGCACCGCCTCGCAGATATATTGAATGTGCTGCAGCATTTCGGTAGGAGTCATTATTCCCATATCTGGAAAACCGCGCAGTCCGGAAGCGGCATAGCCGCCAACATACATTATTTTCTGGCCAGCCTTATACGCCACAAGAGCGTCGAAAGCGCTTGATATGCCGTAGGCAAAAGCCCCCCCATTTACAACTATTTCTTCCCTTAACAACGTTCCTGGAGATTTTTTACTCATTTTAAAAATCCAAAGTATCTCATTTTAGAATAGCACAGGACAAAATTTTATGTTAAATTGAGGCAATCGGAGAGTAGTATAGTGGCAGTACACATGCTTTGGGAGCATGAAGTCCGAGTTCGATTCTCGGCTCTCCGACAAAAAACCCAGCTTTGTCAGCTGGGGTTTAATTCGAAAATTTATTCTTTTATATCATTTGGTTCGTTTTTTTTCTCATCAAGGGCTTTCTCTGCCCTTCGTTTTTCCGAAAAGAATATTTTTATACGTTTTTGGAGTACCCCGAAACCCGGGTGGCCAATAAAATCAAAGAATTTACTATATTTAAACTGCCAGTCTTCGCACCAAAAATTACCGCCCCAAGAATCTATCTTTCGAAGAATGGAGTCTTCAATTTTTGTTAAATCTGTATCTTGCGGAGTAATAACCACAAATACAGGCGGTTTGCGGTATTTTCTTTCAAAAAACCGAAATTTTTCCTTTTCCTCCGGACCAACAAAAGATGACTTCAATTGAACCGGGACCGGCGCGCCGTCTCTCAACCGCCAAATAACCCGATCCGTCTTTAAAACCACATCCATATAGCTCCATCTTTCTGCTCTTTTTGTTCCGGCTATTAGACCTTTTCGGAGCAAAGAAGCGGAAATGGCATCGCAAATTTTTTCAGTATCGTCGCCCTTCTTTTTCTTCATCCTCCCCAGAGCCCTTGCGGAGCTTCTGCGCATTTTGCTTATTTCCGCAATCGCGCGCAGCCTCTTAGCATTCCGCCTGCCTCTTTTGCCCATTTCAACCTCCTTTGCCACGCCAAAGTCTCAACGAAGGCGGGCTTAACCTAAAAAGAAAATAGCACATAGTGTGCTATTTTGTCAAATTGCAAGTTTTATGTTAGAGTTTATTAAACCGCGAGTGTAGTTTAGTGGTAGAATAGGAGTTTTCCAAACTCCGGGCGCGAGTTCGATTCTCGCCACTCGCACACTTCGACAGGCTCAGTGTAAACTTTTATAAAAACCCAGCGGAAAAAGAAGTGTTGAGCACATCTTCTGCGCTTTCTTCAACTCTTTCCGTATCTTCTGCTAGAACCCCAATAAAAGTCCACATTCCTCCCAGGTTTGGAAAAACAACATTGTAAACCACTTTCTTTTTCTTTTCATCAAAATAAACCTTGCTCACTATGCCGATTGGATAACCATTAAGCACGCTTTTTATCCGCACGCAAAACAGAAATTTTCTTTCATCCTTTTTCTTCAGGATTTTTCCAAAAATCCATTTAATTCCCGCTGTTGAGTTGGCGCCAAGAAACCAAATCAGAGCCAAAACAATAAGATACGAAACGAACTTTATAACCCAAGGATTTAACCCGGTAAAAACCAAGAGAGATTCTAAAAAACAAGCCGCTTTGAAAAATTGGGAGAAACCGAGAGAAATTACTCCAAAAACAATGCTTAAGACTATGGCCGTAGGTATGCCCCTGCCAAAACCAACTTTTAATGATGTCACAAGCCTCCTTTCAAATATCTAGCGCCCAGAAGCAATATTATCTTAAAAATCTGATAAAATCAAACCATGGCCGACGAAATAAAACCGATTCCAAAACTGCGCACATTCGAAGCCGATATCGAAAAATTCGGCTCTGTTAAACCGCCGTACAAAGAAAACGAGCCGATTCCCGCGCGAAGGATAATATTTATAACTGTCTTGTGCTTGATTGGATTTATTGGAGTCTACTCTTTTATAAAACTTATTTCCAAATCTCCGGAAAAAGAACTGCCGAGCCCCGCTGTAAGCGGAATAGCGGAGGCATTTATAAAAAGCGACGCGGAAAGCAAGCTAAATTTTTCTCCGCTTGATTCCGGCTCGCTTGTGCGCGCGGTGAACGCCGAAAAAAGCGCTGGCAGAAAAATAGGGACAATCGCATTTTTGCCTCTACAGCTTACTCTGAGAGAATTTTCGGAGTTTATAGAGATAAACATTCCCGAATCGATTTTAGAAAATGCGTCCCCTGGGTTTAATATTTTTGCTGTTTATGGAACAAAAAACTCTGATCTGGCTTTTATAATAAAAACTAGAAATTTTTCAAAAGCATATTCGTCGATGCTTATCTGGGAAAAAACAATGTGGGCGTCTTTTAAACCTTTTTTGAACGCCGAAGACCTGGGCAATATAAGCCAGTATTCTTTTTCAGATGAAATAGTCCGCAACCACGATGCCAGAGCGCTTAAAAATTCCGAAAACAACTCAATTTTGGCTTACGCGATGTTCGACAAGCAATATGTTGTGATAGCCACATCTCGCGAGGCGCTTTCAACCATCCTCCAGCGACTGATTGCATCTCCGCCGAAATAACTACCTCACCCCCAAGAAAAGAAATGATATCTCTTTTCTTCTCCCCCTCTCCTTACTAAGGAGAGGGGGTTGGGGGGTAAGGTCTAACTTTGACTCAAGAAAAAATTTTTAGTAATATTCCACTATGCCATTAGATTTAGACTACTACCAAAAACTTTTAGAGGAGGAGAAAACCAAGCTCGAGGGCGAGCTGGGGGACATTGCCCACCGCAATCCTGACGCCCCGGAAGATTGGGAAGCAAACTATCCAGAACCTAGCGTAAATTCTCCTGCGCCGGATGAAAAAGCCGACCAAGAAGAAGAATTCGCGAATATTTCTGGCCAAGAATCAGCGCTCGAAGACAGGCTCCACGACATAAACGAAGCGCTGGAGCGGATAAACCATGGAACATTTGGAATCTGCGCCGTAGGCAAGGAGGAAATAGGCGAGGATAGGCTACGGGCAAACCCAGCGGCAAGGACGTGCATAAAACATGCTAACCAATAAAAATATGTTTCATGTAGATAATAAATTTCCTCATTTCGCGCTAGAAACCTACAATCCCAAAAAAGACGAAATCGAAAAAATTTCTCTAGACGACTTTTCCAAAAAAGACCTGCCGGCCGGCAAAGCAGGGTGGGTTATTTTGTTTTTCTACCCAGCAGATTTTACTTTTGTATGCCCCACAGAACTTTTGGATTTGAATAAAAAATACGAGGAATTTAAAAAATTAAAAGCCGAAATCATAGCCGTAAGCACCGATACGGTCTACACACATAAAGCCTGGTTAGAAACCGAACAGCTTCTTGCGGGACTTAACTACTCAATGGCGGCCGACCACAACGGAAAACTTTCCCGCGAACTTGGAATTTACGACGAAGAAAACGGAATGGCGCAAAGGGCGGTATTTATAATCGACAAAGATGGGATACTGCGTGCCGTGGAAATTGTTGCCGACAAAATCGGCAGAAACGCTTCGGAAATTTTGCGAAAACTGAAAGCTTTGGATTTTGTGGAAAAAAATCCTGGCCTCGTATGCCCCGCAAGCTGGGACGAAGGCCAAGAAACAATCTCGCCATCCATAAAAAAAGCAGGAAAAGTTTACAAAGATTTCCACAACTAATCTTTACAAATTTTTGGGGTTTAGCAATAATGAAATTATAAACATGTTTAGCTTTTTAGGCTCAATTGTGGGAAAAATAGCTTCTGCCGTCGTTTCGGTATTTGTTGCCATTGGATTGATATCGGCGCCTGCATCGGTTGCTCCGCAACCAACAGAAGAACTGATTGTGGTTGAAACCGCGACTTCCACCGCGGAAGTTAAACAAGAAACAGAAAAAGACGCCGATGTTAAGGCGGAGCTTGACGCTCTCAAAAAACAGCTTGCCGACGAACAAAAGAAACGAAAGGATTTGGAGAAAAAAACTCAAACAGCTTCTGTTGTTGCCCCAGTAGTACCGGCGCCCGCTCCAGTTGTTACTCCGGCGCCAACTCCTATACCAGTGCCCTCAACACCGGCAGTACAGCTTCTGCCCGGGCAATTTATGCTGCCTTCCGGAGCGATAGTCGATTCAACCGGCAAAGTGGTAAAACCGGCCCCGACCGCAATCGGGGCTCCAACAACGGTCGTAGCCGCCACAACAACCCCCACAACTCCGACCCCACCGCCAGCTCCAGTTTGGCCTCCAACAGAGGGAAGCACGGTTGATATCCAGCGAAGTGTATTATCTATAATAGGTTTCAACTCCCAACTTACCTGCGACCAGCTTCTTTCGCTTCCGCCAAGCAAAAAAGACCTCTGTAAACTATATAAAGACAACCAGAGCAATGGAAAATACACCTGGCGCATAATTGAAGATTTGTAGAAAAATTGTTAGATTGTTTGAATGGCGCTCAAACTCCATTCGGCGGAAGTTGTAGGACTTTCAGGAAAAATAATAGATGTTGAAATCGACCTTTCACAGGGTCTTTTTAGTTTTACAATTGTGGGCCTTGCAGATAAATCCGTAGCGGAATCCAAAGAGAGAATTTCCGCGGCCATAAAATCACTGGGCGCGCGCTCTCCTCAAAAGAAAAACCAAAGAGTGGTAATCGCCCTTGCTCCGGCGGACTTAAAAAAAGAAGGCCCGGTATTCGACCTCGCGATAGCTCTTGCGTATCTTTTGGCGTCAAAACAAACAAATTTTGACCCCAAAAGAAAAATATTTCTTGGGGAACTCGCCCTCGACGGATCTTTGCGCCCAATTAAAGGAATTTTAGCTTTAGCAGAAGAGGCGGTAAGAAGCGGATTTTCTGAATTATATGTTCCTAATGGCAACGGCGTTGAAGCTGGTTTGGTTGACGGCGTTGCTGTATTTGAAGCAGAATCTTTAGAACAAATTTTAAACCATCTCGAAGGAAAAGTTTTGTTAAAAGAAGTTTCAAAAAAACTTATAAATTTTAAGGATCAAATTTACCCCGTAGATTTTTCAGACGTAAAAGGCCAGGAATCCGCAAAAAGAGGACTTGAAATCGCGGCTGCGGGCGGTCACAACGCTCTTATGATAGGCCCTCCCGGCACCGGAAAAACAATGCTTGCAAAAGCATTTGCTTCAATTCTTCCTCCGCTTTCAAAAGACGAAGCTTTGGAGGTTACTAAAATACACTCAATCGCGGGAGCGATGAAAGAAAATCTTTCCTTGATAAAAGAACGGCCTTTTAGAAATCCGCACCATACATCGTCGTATGTTTCATTGGTCGGCGGGGGAGCATTCCCTAAACCAGGAGAAATTACTCTCGCCCACAGAGGAGTATTGTTTCTAGACGAATTCCCGGAATTTGAAAGAAGGGTAATTGAAGCATTGCGCCAACCGCTGGAGGATAAAATGGTCACAGTATCGCGAGCAAGAGCAACTTTAAATTTCCCGGCGCAAATTATGATGATACTCGCGATGAATCCTTGCCCGTGCGGAAATTTGGGTTCGCAAAAAGGATGTTCGTGCCCGCCGTACGCGGTACAAAAATACCAGCGCAAAATTTCCGGGCCGATTATAGATAGAATTGATTTGTGGCTTGGGGTTTACTCTATTGATCACAAAAAGTTGGATGACGATATTCATCCTTCAGGAGAAATTTCAAAAGAAATACGCAAAAGAGTTGAAAAAGCGCGCGAGATACAGCAAAAAAGATTCGCTGGCTCAAAAATTCTAACAAATTCTGAAATGGGAGTAAGAGATATTAAAAAATACTGCGCTTTGGACAATGAATCAAAATCAGTACTACAACAAGCGGCGGTGAAAATGGATTTGTCTCCGCGCTCATATCATCGAGTCATCAAACTCGCCCGCACGATTGCGGATTTGGCCGGAAAACAAAACATTCAAAAAGAGCATATTTTTGAAGCTCTGCAATATCGACCAAAGTCGATATTGTCATGAGTGTGGTCGAAGGACAGTATGGGCCGCAGAAGAGGGGGGATTAATTTCAATTTGACAATATTTTTGGTTTGGCTATAATAGAATTATTAACCTCGCTACCCCTGCCTTCTGGCAAGGGTAGCTTTTTTATAGCAATCTGCAATAATGCAATTTATGGTAAAAGAAAAGGTTTGTATATATATTGACGGCAGCAACTTTTACAATAAGCTCAAAAAGTCCGGACTTATTCCGAACAATAAAAGATTTGACTACACAAATTTTGTTAAAAATATTGTTGTGCAAAGAGATTGTGTTTCAAAAAGATATTATATCGGCATTGTTTCAAATTTTGATAATAGCGCCAAAAGCCAACTTTTGGTTAAAGATCAACAAAAATTTTTAAGCAATTTGGAAAAGGAGGGTTTTGATATAAAACGGGGGAAAATTTTATACGATGGCGGAAGAATAAGAGAAAAAGGGGTCGACGTAAAAATTGCAACTGACCTTATTATTGGAGCGGTAGATAATTTATACGACACAGCGGTTATAATAAGTTCTGACACAGATTTAATTCCGGCAATTCGTTATATAAGATATAAAAAGAAAAAGGTGGAATACATTGGCTTTTCTTCTCAACCATCTATCGGAATGATCGCAAATTCAGATATCAGACGACTTTTCACACAAAAAGAATTAGAAAATTTATTTAAATAATTTTTGGATTATCGCAAAATCAACCGCGGAAAGCAAACGAAAAAGTGGTCACTTGTTCTTTGTGGAATAAAAATTTATACTAAATACATGAAAAAACTAGTAATTTTAATCGTTGTTCTTGTTGCTGGGTATTTTGTTGTTGATAAATATTATCCACAATATCTCCAAAAACTGCCGTTTGTGGAGAAAAAAGAAGTAATGCAAGAATCCGATGAAATGGCTAATTGGAAAACATACAGGAATGAGGAGTATGGTTTTGAGTTTAAATACCCTCAGGATTTCCCTTTTGGTGACGGTGATTTTTCTTATCCTCCGTTGGCTTTGGAATTGCTGGGCCCTCGGGGTGCGGGTGATGCAATGGCTCGTATGGGCGTTTACTCGAAAGACAAAGTTCCTTTTCTTCCAGACTTCCCTGAAGAAAAATTTAAAAGCCAACCTCAAAGTTTGACTGAACTGGTTAATGAGTTTAAATCCAGAAATAATACGATAGCGCAGCAGACCAAGTTGAAAATGATTATAAAAATTGATGATATTGTTACCAATCATGGTGCTAAAGGGATAAAAGTGAGTTCGAAGTATGATGAAACATCACAAGGTCCTGGTACGAATTCATTACAGGGACCGACTTCTTTTAGAACGACCTATTATTTTTATCAATCTCCTTACTTTTACCAATTTATGTCGGGGTTTGTTGGTGAAAATAATTTTGTAGATAGCAAACTTGCTCAAATTGTTTCTACTTTCAAATTCACAAAATAAAAGCTGTTTTTTCATTTTTGCAGGCCGAGGCATTGCAGTATCGCCCGCACGATTGCGGATCTAGCGGGGGAGAAAGATATTAAAACACCCCATATTTTTGAGGCGTTGCAGTATAGGACGAAAAGTGATGTAATTTAAATAGAGTGAAAACTCGCCTGCGCTAAAAGCTTTGGCGTAGCAAGGGGAGGCTAAAATGGATCCAGAAGACGAATTTGTCGTTGAAGGAATACTCGAAGAAATGATGGAACCCGAAGCTATTTTTGAAATAGACTGGCCGGGCGGAAGCGGACTTACAGATGAACAAATTATGAAAATCCACGAATATATCCAGGCTGGAATTGTCACAAAAATTCTCGACACTCCCCAAAAATGGATATTCCGCATCAATATAGGCGTTGAAGCCCCGTGGCTTTGGGAGCTGGTCCAAAAACAGCAAAAAGAATTTAATGATTCTCTAAACTAAAATGCCCGGTCGTCTGACTGGGTATTTTATACCTCCCCCTTTGTCCCCCTCCTTATCAAGGAGAGGGGAAAATAAAAAACCCTTCTCTCCTTAACAAGGAGGAAGGGCTGGGATGGAGGTGAACTAAAACGGGTTCTTTGCTCCGCGGATTTCGAAGTGAACATGGCAACCGGTTGACTGTCCCGTTGAACCAACTGTTCCAATCTGCCAACCTTGCTGAACGTACTGGCCTACCGCTACGGAAACATTAAACATGTGTGAATAAACAGTTTGGGTGCCGTTGGGGTGGGCGATTACAACATATCGTCCATAGCCCCCGTTCCATCCGCTGGCGCGGGCAATCAAAACGGTTCCCGAGGCCGAAGCCATAATCGGAGTACCGCAAGTATTTGCCAAATCAACCCCATTAAATCCGTGAAGCCCTTGCGATTTTCGTCCTCCAGAAATCGGCCTTATGAAATATCCAGACAAATTCGGCCCTCCCGTACCTCGAGTGATGTTGCCAGAAGAAGATGGCACGGGGCTCAATTCAGCGTTTGGAATTATTATAGTGGAACCGACAACCAAACTATCGTTATCTATTCCGTTGTAAGACATTATTTCGCCAACATCGCCTTTAAGTTTTTTGGCAATAGATTCAAGGGTATCTCCCTTCTTGATTTGATATTGAACCCCCGTAATCGGCAAAATAACCAATACATCTCCCTCTTTTATGAGGTCGCCCCTTTTGAGAGAGTTTGCCCAATAAATTGTCCCGACATCTACCCCGAACATTTTGGCGATTTTTGAAAGATTGTCGCCCGAACGGACGGTATATGTTGTGATTTGGTCGAGTTTGTATGTTTCAATATCCGCGTCGCTGCCCATTGGGCCCACAACAGGAAGAAGAGATGATTCTTCCACAAAGTTTATGGAAGCCCCGCCCACTCCGGCGTTTGCAGCAAGCAATGGAAGGTTTTGCGAGTTAAACGATTCATCCTTTTTTTCATCTCCCAAAATTTTGCCTAAAAAAGACAAAAACCCCGCGTGGGCTGGGTTTGCAACGGCAAAAAACACAAAAATGGACAATAGAGTGCCCAAAAAAGCAAATTTAGACCATTTTGAGTTTTCTAAAATAAGTTAAAGTCTAAGTTAATAACAACACTTTCTGGGATATCCTAGCTTTTTTATCATTATTTTTACCTTTACCCCCCACACTAATCATAATGTCCTGCACAAGGCAAAATAACGATATTTTAGCTCAAATTAGGCTTATTTTCCCAGATGTCTGTACCCCCATGATTTAGCAGAAACTTTCAACATTATGATTAGTGTGGGGGCAGGTGCTCCAATCCGACTGTTAAAGTCATTCTAGCACCCCGACTGCGGTCGGGGCAATCTTTGGCAAGGGCGGGTGTGGATTACAAAAACCTGCTAAAATTCGTATTATTCTCATGGAAAATCTTAATCAGAAACAAAAAGAGGCGGTGGAGTCGTCCAACGAACCTGTTTTGGTGGTTGCCGGCGCTGGCGCGGGAAAAACTAAAGTCATTACGGAAAGAATTAAAAGGCTAATCGAAAGCGGAACAGCGCCGGAATCAATTTTGGCGGTTACTTTTACAAACAAGGCGGCGGAAGAAATGAAAACGCGCATAGGGGATAGGGGCCAGGGAATAGGGACTAGCCCCTTTGTTGGCACTTTCCACCAGCTTGGGCTTTTGATTATCAAAGAAAACACAAAAACCCTGGGAATGGGCAGAAACCCAACGATACTCGACGAAGACGACTCTTTAAGCCTGATTAAAGAATCGGAAAAAGATTTGGGAATCAACCCTAAAGAATTCGACCATGGAAAATTTAAAAACCAAATGTCTAAAATGAAAAACTCGCTTGTTTCGGCGGGGGATTTCGAAGAACGGAGCTTTTGGGGAGAAAACTTCAAAAGAACATGGGAGCTTTACGAACGAAAAAAGAAAAACCAGAATATGCTCGACTTCGACGATCTCCTTATCCTCCCCGTAAAACTCCTTCAGCAAAAAGAAGATATTTTAAAAAACTACCAGTCCCGCTGGCAATTCATACACATAGACGAGTACCAGGACACAAACAAGGCCCAGTACGCATTAAGCAAACTGCTTGCCGCGTCGCATCGGAATATTTTCGCCGTAGGCGATATTGACCAGGCAATTTACAGCTGGAGAGGCGCGGATTTCAGAAACGTTTTGAATTTTCAAAAAGACTACGCGGAAGCCAAAATAATAACGCTTGAACAAAATTACCGCTCCACGGATATTATCCTTGAAGCCGCCAACGCCGTAATTTTGAATAATAAAATGCGCCTGCCCAAAAATCTCGTAGCGGAGCGCAGAGGCAGCGAGCTTATCCGCGCGATTTACGGAATAAATGAGCGTGATGAGGCAAGAAAGATAGCGGAGGAAATTCTCCAGTCGGGGGGTAGGGGTTATAACGATATCGCAATCTTATACCGCACAAACGCCCAGTCGCGCGCGCTTGAAGAGGCAATGCTTACTTACGGAATTCCTTACAAAGTCGTTGGAGGATTCAGATTTTACGAAAGAAGAGAAATAAAAGACATCTTAGGATATCTCCGTCTTATGCAAAATCCCGCGGACACAATAAGTAAAAGGAGAATTCTCAACATTCCGCCAAGAGGAATAGGAAAAACCCTGGCACTAAAAATAATGAGTGGGATAAAAGATTTGAATAATTCGGAGGCA
Organism: Patescibacteria group bacterium; assembly: GCA_038062255.1. Lineage (GTDB taxonomy): Bacteria > Patescibacteriota > Minisyncoccia > UBA11713 > 2-01-FULL-45-33 > JBBTXM01. The sequence continues at coordinate 3,933 of JBBTXM010000001.1, read as the reverse complement.
CAAAAGATAAAAGAATTCGAGAGCCTAATAGAATCTTTACGCACCAAACAATCCAAAAACACTTTCGACACCATTCAAAATTTAATAAAATCAATAAAATACCGAGAATTTATCGACGACGGCACAGAAAAAGGCGCTGAACGCTGGCAAAATGTGCAAGAGCTTCTGACAATCGCCAAGGAACAGACAATTGAAAATTTTTTGGAACATGTTTCGCTGTTTTCCGCGGACGATAAGGGCGACCCCTCGACTCCGCTCGGGGCGGGCAAAGTTACTCTTATGACCGCCCATATGGCAAAGGGACTGGAGTTTGAAGCCGTATTTATAGCCGGGCTCGAAGAGGGGCTTTTTCCGCATGCGCTTTCGATAAGCCCGGAAGAAATAGAGGAGGAACGAAGATTGTTTTACGTGGCTCTCACCCGCGCCAAAACCAAGCTTTATGTTACGCTTACCTCGCAGAGAACAATTTTTGGCAACACAAATATGGCAGCGCCATCAAGATTTTTGGGCGAAATACCAAAACACTTGATAGCGCATATCAATAAACCCAACTATTACGAAATGGAGGAAAACATTTATGTCGAATAAATAGCGACCCCAATACACTAATTCACACGAATGACCCAAATGAATAAAAAATTAATACACAGTGAGTTGTCGTATGTTTTAAATGGCATATTCTTTAAGATTCACAACAAACTTGGCAGATTCGCCAGAGAAAAACAATATAGCGACGTTTTGGAAGAAGAATTTAAGTCGCAAAACATAAATCATAAACGAGAAATTGATTTGAATAGCTCGGGAAACCGTTTTGATTTTCTGATTGAAAACAAAATTGTTGTTGAAGTAAAAGCAAAACCATTTGTTACCAAGAGTGATTATTATCAAGTGAACAGATATTTAGAATCCTCTGGTATTGAACTTGGTTTAATTGTTAATTTTCGCCACCGCTATTTAAAACCAAAAAGAATTGTTAACGCTAAATTATATTATTCAGACATCTCAGATAAAACAATATGAATTTTGGTCACTATTTGGGTCAACATTTTCTGACAAATAAAAAAATTATTGAGGATATTGTTTCTGCCGCCCAAATTTCAAAACAAAATACAATTTTAGAGGTGGGACCAGGAAGGGGAGTGCTTACAGAGGCATTATCAATAAAAGCGAAGAAGATTATAGCAGTGGAAAAAGACAAAAATTTGGTCCAGTTTCTTAAGGAGAGGTTTAAGAGCAAAAAAAACATAAACATTGTTGAGGGCGACATCTTAAAAATAAGGCTTGATTCGGGTCATTCGGGTGCAAATTTGGGTCATCTGGGTCGCTACAAAATAGTTGCCAACATTCCCTATTATATTACCTCCCGCTTCCTGCGCTTATTCTTGTCCCAAGCTCGGCTTAGACCATCTCTTATGGTTCTAATGGTTCAGCGCGAAGTAGCCGAAAGAATTGTCGCTAAAGATAAAAAAGAATCTTTGCTTTCGCTGTCCGTAAAAGCATACGGAAAACCGGAAATTATAAAAATAGTCCGCAAAGGCAATTTTTCGCCTCCGCCGAAAGTGGATTCGGCGATAATAAAAATTACGACCTCACCCCCCAACCCCCTCTCCTTAGTAAGGAGAGGGGGAAAGAAGAGAGATATCAATCTCTCTTCTGGGGGTGAGGTAGAAAAAATTCTCTCTATTGCCCGAAAAGCCTTCCAGCAAAAACGTAAAATGCTCCGCCATTCCTTGGGAAAAAATTTGCCGGAACAATACACAAATAAGCGCCCGGAAGAATTAAAGTTAGAAGATTGGGCAATTATTTACTCGTTCCAATTTCCTCTATCATCAAGGCCTTAGGTATTCTGCAAACCACTTGTCCTGTTGAACGCCCCAAAACCCAATTTCCGGGTTGAAATGAACGATAGTCATACACTTTTGTGCCCGATGTTACAGCAACCATTGTCCTTCTTGGTGGACCAATCATCATAACCTCTTTTACCCCTAATTTTCCTCCGCATTTGCATTTTTGTTTTGTTAAAATTTGCCCGCCAAAGTTACCTTGGGTGTCTGTAAGAGATTTAACACCCGCAATACTGTCATAGGCGCTATCCTGAATAACGGTCTGTGGAGTGAGCCCAGCCTTAAAAATATCTTGTTCTGAACCAAAAAGACATTTCAATTTACCTTCAAAAAGTGTCAAAAATACTTGAATTCCAATAATAATTGCGCATGATGTAAGATCCGCGCAAGGTTTAAATGTAAATCCACTCTTTGGAGTTACCCCACCAATCTTTATAATTGCAGAAGTGGGAATAGGAACAAGCAACAAAACCCCCAAAAACACAAAAATTAAAAGAGAAGCGATAAGCCTGGTCATTAGCTTAATTATACACACAATTTTAAGTGGCATAAATGATACAATAAAAGAGGTGAAACAGGATTATTTACCATCTAAAAATTTTGTAAAGGCGGTCGGTTCAATAATCACGATTTTGGTGATTGGCTGGTTGGTTTTGTATATTTGGGACAAAGGAAAAGACTCGGCCGGAAATCCAGCCCAAAACTCGCCTACGGCGAGCATTGAGGCGGACAAGGATACCGACAACGACGGCCTTAAAGATTGGGAAGAACAGCTTTGGACGACAAATCCAACTCTAACGGATACGGATGGCGACGGAACAAAAGACGGCGATGAAGTAAAAGCGGGAAGAAACCCAAAAATAGCCGGCGCGGATAAACTTGAAAATCCGGAAGAAATTATAAAAAAAGATAGCGCTGATTCCGCGACAACATTTACGGCAAAGATTGCCGAAGAATTCGGGAAAAATTATTTTGCGGGCAAGGGCCTTGTTGGTGGAGAAGCTTTGAGCGCTTCGGCCCAGGAAGGTTTGGCGGATTCAATAGCTTTGGGCATTGAACAAGGAATCG
>JBBTXM010000001.1:0-1011 GCA_038062255.1 Patescibacteria group bacterium | reverse complement strand
CGGAACCAAAAGATTACTTAAACAAACTTGGAAGCTCTTTCAGCAAAAATTTCAGAAACATATCGGGTTCTGAATTGAACATAGTGGATTTAATTGTTTCCGGAGAAAACTTTAAAAACATAAAACTTTTTGATCCTATAATCGAGGCGTATAAAAACATGGCATTCTACTTGCAAAAAGAAATTGTTCCAAAATCTTACGCGGAACTGCACGTTGAGCTTCTAAATATAATGCAAAACACTCTTTTTGCCGTGCGTAATATGAGAGAAATAGAGGATGACCCAGCCAAAGCCATTGTCGGCATGCGCCTTTACGTAAAAGAAGGCGAGAGAACAGAAGAATTTTTGAAAAAACTGAAATCGCAGGTTGAGCGCGACAAAATAAAATTTGAAGAAAAAGAGGGAGGCTACTTTTTCACAAAATATTTTAACGAAATTCAATGAAAAAAACATTAATATCATTTTTAATAATTTCGACTCTTGCCCCGTCTTTGGCATACGCTGGTTGGTTCGACGATTTCAAAAGCACTGCTGGACTTGTTCAGGGCTTTAGCGGTGGGGTTCCAGGACTTAGCGGAACCTCGGGAGCATCGGGAGCGGAAGTTCCGGTATTCAACAGGGCAATGGAAGCAATTAAGAACAAAGAAGTTGGAACGAGAAAAATAAGCATACCGGGCGTAGGTTCGGTGAGCCTGCCAATTCCTGGGGCATCTGGCTCTTTGGACGGCATCGAGTGGAAGTTGGGAAGAATGGCAATAAATAAAATAACAAAAGATATTGTCAGCTGGATAAAAACCGGCGGCAGAAACGGAAAACCTCTTTTTGTCACAAATTGGGAAGATTTTCTAAAAGACGCTGCCAATGAAGCAAGTGGAATATTTATACAAGAGCTTGAACTTACAGAGCTTTGCAAACCATTTAAACCAAGAATCCAGCTTTTGATTTCCGGCGGGGGAAGAGCTCCGTATTATCAGCGCGCGCGTTGCACCATTGAAGATGTGGCAAACAATGT